>CAZNQT010000112.1:0-10874 GCA_964574885.1 uncultured Pirellulales bacterium | reverse complement strand
GATTTCGTCGTAGGTCTGTTTATACCAAGTGGGCGATTTCAGGATGTTACGAAACCAGTGAAAGGGCGGATAGTTTTGCGCACGTCGCTGTCGGATTCGATCCACGGTGCGTTGGGCGGCTTGGGCAGGATCGCCGTCGTTGATGTCGAAGTCGTGGCGGAGTACGGGCATATTACGATGGAGCAAGGTGGCGGGACCGCGGGAGGGGACGATGCCGTTGGGACTGAAAGAGACGTAACAATCGAGACCGGCCTGGTTAAGTTCAGGACCGTGGGCGTAGATGATGAAGCCGGTGATGGAATAGTCCCAGCGTCGGAAGAATATCTGGTTATGCCGAGCCCAGGCGTCCAGTCCGCTGGGTAAGTTGGAGATGCCGCGGGGGTTCTGGAGCATACCGGGTTCGCAATAGCCGGCGCCATTGTCGGCGGCGACGAAATAATCGTTGGGCGTAGCGGTACGACGCATGAGGTCGAGCGCCATCGGAGCGCGGAGGTCAAGAACGGGGCTGATGGACCACATCATGGGTACGGCGCCGCGGTCGGGATTTTCCCAGATGTCGAGATAACGTTGATAGATCCAGGCGGCACAGTCGTAATCGCCGACGTAGTAGATCAGGAAGTCGCGATTGTTGAAATTGACTTTACCGTCGGAGGTAAGGTAGCTGCGCTGCTTGAGGTCTTTGTGCGTAACCCACTTCTGAGGGTATTTTTCCATTAAGGGATAATGCATGAAGAAGGAGGCGTTGGCCATGGCGCCGTAGCCAATGGCATCAGCGTCCATGTAACCATTGTAGGCACTGATGATCTTGCCGTATTCCCATTCGGAAGCGACTCCACCATGTTTGCCGCCAGCTCCTGAATGGTCGGTGTATTTGTAGGCCCAGGGTACGAAGCCGCCGATATGAATCATGTGTTCTTTGCCGCCGTGGTGGTAAGCACTCAGAAGAAGTTCTTTGAGGGTTTTGAGGTCGGTTCCGAGTTTTTGTTTCGGATCGTCGATGGGAGTTTCGTCGGCCCAGACATGGAGATCGAAAAAGAAGGCTTTTTTGCTGACGAAGAAATCGTGGTTGGAGAGGCAGTGGTGATTGAGTACACAGTTGCGTGGTTTTTTGCGCCAGTACTGATCGAGATAGTAGGCGCCGAATCGGCCATCGCAGCGACCGGCGTCGAGATATTTGTATTTCATCCAGAGGTAGGCGTCACACTTGGCGGACCCGGTGGAGGGACGATTGGTATCAGGGATAAAACCTTTGCCGGTGAACATAGAGGAGCCATCCGGATGGAGTAGCCGGACTCGGACGGGTAGTTTAGGACCGGATTCGATAAGTTGAGAATAAAGGCTATCGGGAGAGGGATCGTAGCGGATGGGGAGCAGATTTTCGACGCCGGCGATGGTGGAAGCGACATTACTGGTAGCAGCGACGAGGGAATCATAAAGGACAACGCCGCGGAGTTGAGGCAGGAATTTCTGAATCAAGGTATGGATGTCCGGGATTTCGACGACGGAGCGGCTTTGAAGCCAATAGCCGGGCTGTTTCAATTTATCCAACCAGAACTGATCGACATTTTGTTTACGATGCTGCGAATTGACAAAACGGATGTAGAGACGGGGCGCATCGCGGTTGACGATACCCTGGAGCACAGCGACGGCATGGCAATGATCCCAGGCCATTTTGACCTGGTCGGGATTGTTTGCGTCGATTTTCAAGGTATATTGCAGGTCATAGAGGTAAATGGGCTCCCGGGCTATGACGGTTACGTTGTTCCGTAGTAAAACGAAACTTAAAAAGAACCAGAGGGATATGTGTTTCAGTTTCAAGAATCGTATTTTGGGCATTAGAATTTCCTTTCGTCCTTCCATTTTTTACTTTTATAGGGAGCACAATTATCAGATAATATAGGTATGAAGCAACAATGTTGTCAATGGGTGTTTCGAGTCATTATGGTTTTACCGATACTGAATCCATCGCCGGCGCGAGTTCCGGGGCAAGAAACTGCCGCTCCGACAAAAACATATAGGCAAATTATTGAAGAGGACTGGGCGAGGCAGGAAACGCGGAAGAACCGTTCGATGTATGATGTAGCGGCGATCCGGGAGCTCTGGGAGCGGACGCATCAACTGCTCGACGATCTTGCCCAGATGCCGGGTGCGGGTGATTATCGCAAGGAAGCAGCGCAATTAACAACATTCCAAGATCAGATAGCCAACATCGAAGCGCTGGATATATCTAAACGACTCGAACTATACTGCAGTGTTCGCAGGATTACACGGGAGTTGGCATTGCAGAATCCACTGCTGATGGGCAAGCCGTTGGTATTTATGCAACGACGGCGGTTCATCTGCCAGATGCTGCATGAATATCTGGGGTATTTTTATGATTACGGGGACATAGCCGGCGGAGGAATCTATATATTAGAGAAGCCGGGAAAATGCTTTGCCATTCGCGATTTGATCCGGGGACGTCTGCCGCGAGGTAATTTTACGACGCTGGCGACATCATACGATGCGGGGACAATCTATTTTGCGTTTGCGGAACGAGCGGCGAAAAAACCCAATTTCTATTCCGCCGAGAGGAAGTGTTTTCATATTTTTGCCATGGACGCAGAGGGAAGGAATCTGCGGCAATTGACGGAAGGGTGTGAGGACGATTTTGATCCTTGTCCGCTGCCGGCCGGCGGGATCGCGTTTATGTCCACCCGACGGGCCTGTTTTTGTCGCTGTAATAATCCGTGGGAACCGATACCGTCTTACACACTGCATCGGATGGATGCGGATGGAAAGAATATTCAGATCCTTTCCGTACATGAGACGAACGAATGGCATCCTTCGGTACTGCACGACGGGCGGATCGTGTATATCCGCTGGGACTACGTGGATCGATCGGCGGCGAATTATCACGGACTCTGGGTGAGCAATCCGGACGGGACGAATCCGAGCGTACTGTTCGGGAATTACACGCAGCGCATCAACGCGTGCTACCAGCCGAAGGTAATTCCCGGATCGAATCGAATTGCGTTTCTGGCTGGGGCGCACCATGCAGACGTGGGCGGATCGCTGGTGATCTTCGATCCGGCGAAAGAGAAACTGGATGAAAAAAGCGGAGAGGATGATTTTCAGTCCATCGAAGTGCTAACGCCGGAGGTATGTTTTCCAGAGGCGTCGGGCTGGCCAGACAGTTATTTTCACAGTCCCTGGCCGTTATCGGAAAATTACTTCCTGGTATCGTTCAGTTTCGATCCACTGCCGGGAATGGGTTCCGGAGTGAAAAAAGATACGGAGACAGGGATATACTATTTTGACCGGTTTGGGAATCTGGAGCTACTGTACCGGGAGGAAGGGATTTCGAGTATGTACCCTATCCCGCTGGAACCGCGCCCGAAACCCGCGGCGATACCGCCGGTTCAGAATCCTGATCTAGGCAATGAGGGTGAATTTATTCTGGCGGATGTGAACCGCAGTATGTTCGCGATGCCGGCGGATCGTTCGATTCGGGAACTGCGGATTTATCAGGTGCTGCCGAAGACACATAATCACATTGCGAATCAGCCGAGGATAGGCCATGCCAACGCGGAAAGTGCGCGGATGCTGCTGGGAACTGTGCCGGTGGAGCAAGACGGCTCGGCGTATTTTCGGGCGCCGGCGCGGAAGCCGATCTATTTCCAGGCAGTGGATGCTTCCGGTAAAGCCGTTCAGACGATGCGGAGTATTACCTATCTACAACCGGGGGAGCGTCGCAGTTGCGTGGGATGTCATGAAAGGCGGGGCGACGTACAGCCAAACACGCAGAATCTGCTGGCGATGAAACGGGAACCGTCGCGCATCAAGGCGGGTCCGGAAGGGACGAAACCGTTCAGTTTTCCTTTACTGGTGCAACCGGTTCTGGATCGGCACTGCATAAGGTGTCACGATGGAAGTAAGGGCGAGGGAAAAAGTAAGGTAAATTTAACAAGTGTGGCGGCGGGGCATTTCAGTAAATCCTACGAGAGTTTGAAGCCCTACGTTCGCTGGTTTGAATGGGGCGGGAACAGCATTACCCACCTGACGACGAGGCCGGGGCGGTCGGCTACAACGGAAAGCCCCTTGGTAAAGATTCTGGGAGACGCCACACATATAGAACATGTGCAGTTGAGCGAGGCAGAGAGAGAGCGGCTATATATCTGGCTGGATGGTAATGCACCGTTTTACGGGACGTATTCGCGCGAGGAAAACGTGGCGCAGCACAGTGGGAAAAAGGTTTTACCGCCGAAGTTGCAGTGATACAATTCATCATGCACAAGCTAGCTTTAGCATGCCACCCGATATATTGATAAATCCTATGCCAATTAACAAATGGGAAGTATTTAACTAATACTTTGTGATATAGTTCAACTGGAAACGTCAGGAGTATGATGATCTAGTAAAATGGAACCATTTCTTATTAATGATAAGCGGGATTATTGCCTTTTTTTCGGTATTATTTACTACCACCTCAAGTAATTCTTATTGATCTCGTTAAAGTATATTATGACTTTAATTACTAAAATATCCTTTAATAAATTACTACATCCGCGTTCATAGCTAGCTTAGAAATCAATCCACTTAAGATTCATTCTCTTCAGATATCGAATAGTGAGATATACAATAAAACTAAAAAACCATAATGCATTGCAAGGGTTGTTGCTTCTGGTAGCATAGCTTTGCCATCAGTGTAGGATTCATACAAGAGTTAAACCAGACCTCCTGTGACAAAAACTAAGACTGATACGATGGCTGAAACGACGGCCAGGAACCTGAATTGAATGCTAGCAAATTTTTTCTTATGTGAAAGACTCCAAGTAATTTGTCTTTGCCTTCAATTTTTCAAATGTACGACGATGCAACTGTCGAGGTTTATTATATCATGGATTGGGATGTTGAGGCGGTTAAAAAGGTTGCGGATTTTTGATTTGTCTCTGTAGGGGGTCAGGTCGGGGGAGTTTTGAATGAAGTCTTCGGGATTGTCGAAGTCTTTTTGTATTTGTTTCCATAGCTGTTTGAGGTTTTTGGCCTTTCGTTTTTCTGCTTTGGGGGCGGTCAGGTGGAGTTTTATAAGTTTCAGGATCGTAAACAGGTAACTGTCTCCTGTTTTTTGTTTTATGGTTTTTATCAGTTGAAGGGGTGGGAGTTTTGTTGTTTGCCAGAATTTTCTGCAGTTCCAGTGTCCGTCGGGAGTTATCAGGTCTAGTTGTTTCATTAGGGATTCGGCTTTTGGGTGGAAGCGGTAGAAGGCGGCGAGGATTGTGCCGTTATCTGCTGTTACTCTTCGGGAATCTTTAATGATGGATTCGATCATCTCTTCGTCTGTCATAAAATCGAAGATACCGGTTGCGATTATTGTGGTTTTGTATTTTTTGTCTTTGAAGGGGAGGTTTGCTGCGTCTGCTTCTATGAGGTGGATGTTTCTTCTTTTTCGGGCGTATTCGATCATGAGGGGCTGGTTGTCGACGCCGTCTACGGTGATGTTGTGTTTTTGTATCTGTTCGACGAGGATTCCCTGGCCGGCACCTATTACGAGGGCGGGGCTTTTGATGAGGGGCATGAGTTTGGTTATGACGTCGGGGTTTAGGAAGTTGTCTTCCATGTATTTCAGGTACGGGGCCCACAGGTTCCAGAATTTTGCCGGTTTGTTCATAGTGTTAAGCGCCTGTTATACAATTTTCATATGAAAAGCTATAAATAAAATTAATCCTTTCTCCGTTTATTATAATTCGCATTTCCCATTTAAACACTCAAAAAACACATTTTTCTCCCTAAAACATCTACAATCCTATCAAAAAGCCTGTTCCAAAGTCAAGGAAATTCATTCTCACGGCCATTTAGCCGAAAATTTGCGTGAAAACACGGTTTTTCAAGCTCTGATAATCTTTCCATCCCTGCTTGTGCCCAGACCTTGACTGCTTTGATGTTAATCAAATCAGGTTTTTCAGCGACTCGTTTCATTAAACAAAATGCGTCAAACTACCAGCCCCAAGCTCGCAGACTCGCTTGAGGCTGCCACCCATTTATTTATGATACGCTTATGATTTGTTTCGGGGTAAGGGGAAGATGTCGGACTTGGTGCGGCCATTGGTCATGATGTCGGCCATTTGGGCGAGGATCTCGGGATATTTGTCGGCGACGTCATTAGATTCCGCGATATCTTTGGCCAAGTTGTAGAGCTGGATTTTCCGATCGGATCTGAGCCGTACCGCTTTCCAATCGCCCATACGTACGCCCTGTCGGCCGCGGAGTTCCCAGTATAGATATTTATGATGTTTTTGCTTTTCCGGATGCCCCAGTAAAGTGGGCAGGTAGGAGAGGCCGTCGATATTGGGGGGAGGTTCGATATTCAGTAAATCACAACAAGTAGGTAAAAAATCCCAGAAAGCGGAGACAAGATCGGTGGTGGTATTGGGTTTAATTTTCCCAAGCCAGCGGGCGATAAAGGGCACACGGACGCCGCCTTCATAGACGGATCCCTTGAGGCCGCGGAGCGGACCGGCACTTTTAAAGAAGTCGGCATCGACGCCGCCGGCATAGGTGGGACCATTGTCGCTGCTGAAAATAACCAGGGTATCTCTATCCAATTTCAATTTCTTGAGCAGTGTCATAATTCGTCCGACATCGCGGTCCAAGAGGCTGACCATGGCGGCATAACAGGCTCGGGGGTGCAGATGAGGTACGTAGCCCTTCTTACCGTCGTAAGGCGGATCGGGCCATTTGCCCAGGTACTGAGCCAGCGATTCTTCCGGTACTTGTAACGCGACGTGAGGAATCGTAGAAGGAACATAGCAAAAGAAAGGTTTATCTTTATTTCGTTTAATGAATTTCAAAGCTTCCTCGGCAATGAGATCCTGAGAATAGATTTCTTCGCGGCCGTTTTCGTTTTGGGGGATTTTCACGATTTCGTTATTACGCCAGAGGTGATTGGGATAATAGGTATGTGCCTGTCGCTGGCAGTTATAGCCAAAGAAGTAATCGATGCCCTGCTTTGCCGGTTCGCCGGTGGAACCGACGCGTCCGAGGCCCCATTTGCCAAAGGCGCCGGTAATATAGCCGGCTTTTTGTAGGATTTTTCCGACGGTAACGGTCCCCTCTTTCAGGGGCCACTGCCCCCCTACCGTAGAGCCGAGCCGCCAGCCTTCGCTGCCGCCGACCTGCTTGTTCCCGCGAATCTGGGCATGGCCGGTGTGCAGCCCCGTCATTAAGGTACAGCGGGACGGAGCGCAGACAGGATTGCCGGAATAATGCTGAGTAAATTTCATTCCTTCGGCGGCTAATTGGTCGATATGAGGAGTTTTGATTTTTTTCTGGCCATAACAACCTACATCGGCATAGCCCAGATCGTCTGCCAGGATATAAATGATGTTCGGTTTTTTTCGCCTACTCTCCGCAGAACGATTGCTAATGGAATCCGAGCAACCAGTTAGGGTAAATGCCGAAAGGGTAAAACCTACCTTTTGTAAAAAACCACGACGATTCATAAACAGAACTCCCAAACATGATATGATTATATTTCAATTTCGATCAGGGCCTCGCACCATTGGTTTAACTGCCACAGGTTAAAAGCTATATCAAACGTCGGCACACATACCTTACGGTTCCAATTTTTAGGTATGGTTATTTTGAAAACGGCTCCAGCTTCCTGGCGAGGAGGGATATTGATTCTGAATTCCTGCGGTTGGATTTGGAAATCATCGGGGACATTCGGTTTGATATGATATAGTTGGTCGGAGTCAAGATGGTTGAGGATTTTGACCTCGACTGGAATGGTTTGTCCCGGCTTGGCGGTTTGACCATAGGGATAGCAACGCGCCCAGCGTTCATCGATGCCGAAGTTGGCATCAGGCCAAGGGAGAAGTTCCGCTAATAACTTTCTGCGCAGCCGGAGAGTGTTTCGCATTCGGTCACGCTGCGGTTGGTTAAATTGAAACGGTTCCAGAACATGCTGGTTAATTAACAGGCTCTGCTGCGGTATTTGGTTATCCAAGAGATCGAGGCAGTACAAATATCCCCAGCCTTCCTGCAAGATGTTTCGATTCTGGAGGCAGTAGTCGTCGATGCCGGAGGGAGTAAAGGAATCGCCGAGGAAACAAATTTTTTCGCCGCCGTCCTTTTCCGCCAGGAGGGCGTCGTGATAAATGGTCTGGCCGGGAAAATAATAGAAGGTGAAATCAAATTCCTGCCAGCGCATTTTATGCCCGTCGGGAAGGATTTTCAGATTGGGAATGGGATTAGCGGTCATGGCGGGCAGTCGATAGGCGACAGGATGGAGCAGAATATCCGCCGAGTGACGAGTGGCATAAACAGGACAGGGGAATTCCCGGATGAGTTCAAATACCTGATCCGTATGGTCATCGTGATAATGGGTGATGAAAAGACCGTCCAGTTTTTTGATCGTACCGTTTTCGAGTAACTTTTTTACTTCCTGAATGATATCACGGGAACCGCAGTCCACAAGAAAGCCGGATTTATCCTGCGCCACCATTAAACGAGTATTATGTATCGGTATAATCCAATCGGGGGGTTGTTTTTGAATCACAACGGCATAAGGCATCCAATCGACCTTAACCGAAGCGCCTAAGACCCGTTTCGCCAGGACATCGTAGCGTTCTTTGAAATACCAATGCCCAGCGTTGATGGAAAGGTAATTGGCATAGACGGCCTGGATTCGTTTGATTAAAAGGTCAATGGCTTCGTCAGGATTTTTGATCACGGGGCCGCGGATGGGAATCAGAAGATCCGGTTTTTGCTTTTGAACCTTTCGCAGGCTTTGTATGAGGTCTCCGAGTCTGCCAGCCCAGCCGTGATAACCCATTATTTTTGCTTCAGATACAGCATCCTGGAGGCTGTATAAATCAAACAGTTTACCGGAGCCATAGATCAAATCGCCAACAAACGCATACTTGAGTTTATCAATATTAACAAGGTAGGAAACGGCGCCGCGGGTATATCCGGGCGTGTCGAGAACCTGGACGTTCAGATTCTGCCATGCAATCGTATCACCCTCGCGTACCTGGCGATCCACCCGGAGCGGTTGGGTAATGATTTTGGTCCCCTGCTGTTGATAATCATGGAAACGTTTCTGGGTAAACGCAGACCAAAATTCTGTGACGTGGGTAAATTTCTCTACTTCGATGGCCGGTACAACTGATTGCGCTCCCGTTTCCACCAGGAAACGGCCGGGCCAGACGATATCCCGCCGATGATGCGTAAACAGCACCATATCGGCATTAGTTGTATTGGACGTCGGATCGCCGTAGATGATCAAGTTACGGCCGCCCTTTTCAATTACCACGCCATTGACCGCTTCTTGGATCAAGGTGACATGAGGACTTAATGGGATACGATCTGCTGATAAAGCCGTGCAGGGTATCAGCAAAATTATAAATCGCGTGAGTATTTGTTTTTGGAGTTGCTTCATACGCCCAATCCTTTCGTGAGCATTAACACCATGTTAAGTTATATCACCGTATCCCCTGAGTATCGACGTGTCAATATGCTTTTCCGTATGGACAGCAAAACTTTTCGTTTGCAAATTCCTTCCGCAAAATCCTATACTATGACACGATATCGAAGGAGATCGTTGATGAAAGAAACTATAACCTCACGCGAGCGAGTGTACAAAGCGTTGCATCACAAAATCCCGGACCGAGTGCCTATTGATCTGGGCGGATTTCAAACGGGGATTCACAAACAAGCGTACCGGAATCTGATCGATTTCCTGGGTATTGACGATGAGGTGCAAACGCTGGACCCCGTGCAGCAATTGGCACAGCCGTGCGAAACTCTGCTGGAACGGTTACACGTGGACATTCGTTATATCTGTGCTCACGGGCCGGAGGATTTCACCGGGACGATTGAACAGAATCATCGGGAGGGCAAGCTCTGGCACGCTCTGACGGATGAGTTCGGCGTGGTCTGGTCGATGTCGAACGAGCAGCAGTTATATATGGACATATCGCATCATCCTTTGGCGAACGCCACGATTGAAGATTTGGCAGATTATCCGTTTCCGACGGGAAATGAACCTACGCGTTTTACCGGCGTGCGGGAAATGGCCCTGGAACTGCGTAAGGAAACTCCTTATGCAATATCCACCGGCATCGGGGGCGTGGTATATGAGATCTGCTGGTATATGCGCGGGCTGGAACGGTGGTTTACGGATATGATCGAGAATCCGGGATTTTGCGCAGCGTTGCTGGATCGGACGTTGCAGTACTGGCTGGATTTTTATACCGGCTTTATGGCGGAGATCGGGGATTTAATTGAGGTGGTGATGATCGGCGATGATCTGGCGGGCCAGCAGGGACCTTTGTTTTCGCCTGACTTTTATCGAAAAGTTGTCAAGCCAAGGCAGAAGCAACTAGTGCAATATATCAAATCCTTAACCGAAGCTAAAATCTGGTATCACACCTGCGGGTCGTGTCAGCCCTTGATCGGCGAGTTGATTGACAACGGCATCGATGCTTTGAATCCGATTCAGATCGGTTCGGAGAAAATGAATCCGCAGGAATTAAAAAAGCAGTTCGGCCATCAAATTACCTTCTGGGGCGGCGGCTGTGATTCGCAGCATATATTGCCCTTTGCGACACCGGAGGAGATTACGCAGCACGTGAAACGAAATCTGGAGATTTTCAAGCCCGGCGGTGGGTATGTTTTCAACAATGTGCATAATATCCAGGCGGGCGTACCGGCGGAAAATATAAAGGCGATGTACGAAGCAGCGTATGACTATGGCTTCTATGACTAAACGGAGACATTGATGCATCCATTGTTCGGTGTATTTCTGCATGCCCTGGGCGGTTTGGCGGCGGGAAGTTTTTATTTTCCATTACGAAAGGTAACCCGTTGGGCGTGGGAGCGGTATTGGTTAA
>CAZNQT010000111.1:0-10876 GCA_964574885.1 uncultured Pirellulales bacterium | reverse complement strand
GCCCTGAATGCTGGGGGGGAGTCTTTGGTTGTTCTCTGCCATATACAAATGCAGGGATTTCAACATGGCGGCCTGGTTGGTCTTACATAAGGTAAATTTGGCCTGCTCACGCGCCCGGTGCAGGGCCGGCGCCAGAATAGTTAATAGAACCGCTATAATGGCTATGACCACCAGTAACTCAATCAGTGTAAAACCTTGTCTTGATTTCATGGCGTTTCCCTTATGTATTAATTTATCGTGAATGTATTCTCTGCCTGCCGCAACTCCTATGTTTCGCAATCCGAGGATTCGTTCCCGATACACGCTTTATACTTAAATCTCTCTTTATCCTCACCGGGGCGAGGAGCCGAAGGTCTGACCGGGATAAAAACTCAGTTCCATATTGAACGTTTTATCATAATGGATGGATTGTTGCCCCAAACGCATCTCGTCCAGCAATTCGGCGGCCTTGGCGCCCAAATCGTGCTCGTTTACCGTCACCGAGGCCAACTGCTTCCGGAAAAAAGTATCGCGTAAGGTGTTGCCGAAACCGATAAGGGTAAGATCTTCAGGCACCCGCAGCCCCTCCTGGATCGCCAGCCAATAGACTCGTTCCGCCTCGTTATCATCGCTGCAAAATATGGCCGTCGGTCGATCCTCTCCGCGGAGTATATGACGGATCACTTCGTCCTTGATTTCATCCATACCCTCTCGATCCTGGCTCTTGGCCTCGGGTCCATAAATGACTCTGTGTTCTGGTAAGGGTAATCCGTGTGCTTCTAGAATCTGTCGTAGACCTTTTTCATATCCTTCGGTCAGTTCATAATGACAGACCCCGTAATACATAATCTCATGATGACCTTTACTCAACAAAAGTTGTCCTATTTTCCGACCGACCTCTTGCCAATCCCAGCTTAACAACGGGGCCAATGTATCGGAAATCCGCCGGTGGCAAAAAACCACCGGGATGCCGTTACTTTGAAGTTGACGGATTTGATGGGGGGGAGTGGGGGTTATAGTTGGGGTAACGATCGCTATTCCATCCATTTGTTTGTCTATCATCTGTAAAATAATGTCGCCTTGTTTTCTGGTGTCGTATTCTGTACTACAGATCATGACCTGATGATGATTTAAACCTGCCTTATACTCGAATCCGGTTACCAGTGACGGGAAAAGGCTCCGTCTAAACTCCGGGAGAATCAGACCGTATGCTTCCAAAGATTTACGCGCCGATTTTTCCTTCTGTTCGGTGATATAGGTTCCACTTCCCTTCACGCGCCTGACCAGGCCTTCCTTTTCTAATTCAGCCAGTGCTTGGCGTACCGTATTTCGTGCTAAACCAACTGTTTTGGACAAATGGATCTCGGAGGGGAGTACATCGCCGGGTTTATACTGACCCGAATTCAAAGCCGACATGAGATAACGTTTCATTACATGCCATTTAGGCCCTGAATTATTATGGCTATTAAAATCGACTGAAACAAAAGACTTGTGAGTTGACATCAGCGAAAATCCTATTTCATAACTGTTCTAACAAAACAATCAATATGGAACATATTACAAACATATCATATTCATCTTTCGCGATTTTACCACATTATTACGCCTATTTCCAATAATATTTAACTTATTTTTCGTTTTTTTGGAATTTTTTAATTATTTCGGGAATAGATGTTCAAGATATGTCCTTTCAGGGGGGATGGGTAGT
The DNA here is from genome assembly GCA_964574885.1 of uncultured Pirellulales bacterium. GTDB lineage: Bacteria > Planctomycetota > Phycisphaerae > Sedimentisphaerales > SM23-30 > JAFGFX01. The sequence continues at coordinate 9,189 of CAZNQT010000111.1, read as the reverse complement.
TTCCTTTCAATCCCAATACGTAATTTTGTCAAAACTTGAATGTTTTAAATACTCCTAAGTAATTGTATATAAAGAAATTACAGCAATACAGCATTGTTCGTCCAAGCTCAAAATTTTGCCTTTTAAGCTATAGTTCGCAGTCGAGGGATATTTCGAATTTTCTGATGAAATCCAATGTGTAACGAGTGAATATTCAAATGTAATGCTAGGGTGGATTTCAGAATAATCACCCGAGACACTTTTACCTCATTAGGGGGAGTTACTTCACAGTTGCCGGTCGATTTGATATACGGGTGCGGAAAAAAGTGTAGTATGGATAATGTATCATAATGTATTATGAGTCTGGAAAATTTAGGGTTGACGTAAGTATTGCTATAGGACATGATTACGAGCGTATTGAAAATCTAAGGGCGATTAGCTCAGTTGGCTAGAGCGCCTGCTCGACATGCAGGAGGTCACAGGTTCAAGTCCCGTATCGCCCATTAAATAAAGCCTTGCAAATCAATAACTTGCAAGGTTCGCGTTTCTTACGATCTATGAACGATTTCCACTTATAAAAAAAGCCGCTAGCATAGCGCTTGCAGCATTAGTTGATATAGTGTAATTTTACATATTCTGCGTTAGTGGCGATTTGCGTGATTACTTAATATTTATTAGTAAGATATCTTTTCGAATATTGATATAAACCACGTACGAACTACTTGGTTGCATCTGAAATCAACATCATATATTTCAGTCTTCATTGCGGCTTGATTATCCAGACGAAGAATACGTCAGGTGCAAAGATCTGTCATCTGCCGTACTCTTACCCTTGCAGTCGCAAGGCGTTTAACGATGCTACATCTCTATTACTACATCCGGGCAACAGCGTTTGCTGCAGGCTCTCTGACATTCAATATTTACTCCTGCCGCAAATTTGTTTTCTCGCGTGTGACGGGAATGACACAACCATTTCCCATACGGTAGATTCGCTGCCCCAGATACAAGGCCTCGGATTGACTGTGGGTGATATGGAGAGTGGTAACTGCGGTTTTTTGCGTCACTCGTTTCAATAAGGCATACATCTCCTGTCGCGTATCTTCATCCAAAGCGCTTAACGGTTCGTCCAGACAGAGGATACTAGGCCGGGCCGCCAGAGCGCGTCCCAGAGACAACCGTTGCCGTTCACCGCCGCTGAGCCCCTGGATCTTGCGATCGAGCAGATGTTTGATTCCCAGTAATTCCGCCAGCTCCTGCACTCGCTGCTCGATGCGGCTCCGGGACCAGCGGCGGACGGTCAGAGCAAATCCTAATTGATGCCCAACAGTCATAGTAGAAAATAAAACGCCATCCTGCGGAACATATCCAATTCCCCGCTGGGAGGGTTTGAGATCGGTCACATCGCGCCCATGGAGAAAGATTCGGCCGGAGATCGGTCTTTTCAGACCGCACAGGGTTTCAATGATCGTCGTTTTACCGCTGGCCGTTTTTCCCATGAGAATCCCATAAGCGTTCTGGGGAATTTCAAAGGAGATATCCCGCAACTGAAAGTTCCCGACCTTAATGCACAGGTTTTCCACGAGGATCATAGTTGCACTCCCTCATAGGGCGCCGTGTGACCGCATAAGCGTACCAGCAATAAGACTATGACCGCCGCCGCCACCATTAAGAGGGAAATGGCCACGGCGGCTTCAATGTTACCCACGCTCATTTCCAGAAAAATCGCGGTGGGCATGACTTCTGTTTTCATCCTGGTCGAACCGCAAAAGATCAGAATCGGTCCGAATTCCCCCAGAGCCCGTGCCCAGGCGAGTGTGCCGGCGGCCAGGATCCCGTGTTTGGCCCGGGGCAGTACAACCATCCAGAACGCCTGACTGTGGCTACACCCCAGCGTGAGCGCTACCTGTTCCTGGCGCGGACTGATTTGATCAAAGGTGGTTCGCATCGTTCGAACGGCAAAGGCACAGGCCACCATAAACTGCGCCAGGATTACGCCGGGGATCGCAAAAGTAAATCCTATGCGATTATCTAAAAATCGCCCCAGGACCGTACTGTTGAACAGGATCAGCAGACTCAATCCGATAACCAGCGGAGGCAGCACAATCGGAATATCCAGCAGCGAATCCATCAGCCGTTTACCGGGAAAGGTAAAGCGAGACATCAGGTACCCAATGGGAACGGCGATCCATAGCGACAACAAAGCCGTCAGAGAGCAGGAGATCAAGCTGAGTCGAATGGCGTAACGGATTTCCGGCGTATTCAGTGCAGTGAAAAGATGATGCGGAGTGGTAAACATCGCGTCGGCTAGCAGCATCGCCGCGATTAGGAATAGGTACACTCCCCCCAACAAACCCAGCGAAAGATAGAACGGTACGTCGCTCTTAACTTTCGGAATGGAAGTTTCCCAGGCAGGCAAAGACGGCTGCGTCATGGTTGCTCCGTGGAATAGAGAAATCGAAATCCCGATTGCTGATACTTCTGCTGGGATTCATTTGAGGTTATCGCCTCGAAAAGTCTCTGCACCAAATACCTATGATCCGAATGTTTTGCTACGGCGTAGGGTTGTACGGCCTTGGCGGTGGGCAGATCGATACGCACGATATCGACGTGTTCCCGTACCTGGGAAATATTGGCTTCATACACAATCGCCGCGTCCAGGGCGCCGCTGCGTAATTGATTGACCAGCAGGTCGGCGGTAGGGGTTTGCGCCGCGATGTTGGGCTGAATCGCTTGCCAGAGATGGACGGATTTCAGCATACGTTCCGTGAGAGCGCCTAAAGCGCTTTGTTGGGGATTGGCGACGCCGATTTTTAACTTTTGCTTCGTCAGATCTTGTAGTGAAGTTATCTGTTTCGGATTCCCTTTCGGCAGAGCGATAATAATATCGGTTTCGGATACATTCACGGCATCGAGAAACAGATCCTGCACCTGCTTCATAAAGGAGACATCGCAGGAGAAATAGGCATCGGGCCTTTGTCCCGCTTTCATCTGGGCCACGAGGATGCCACAGCCGTTATAGGCCCGGTTTACGATACATCCTTCTCGGGCTTCAAACGCCTTAATGGTATTCTCAATCGCGGGACGATTCACTCCCCCGCTGAGTAAACGAATTTCGGGAACTTCCGCCCAGACATCGCCGTCAATCGGCGTATAATGATGTTCGCGAAATTTCAACAATCCCTTATCTCGAGCGGCTAAATAACGGGCAAACCGTAAAGCCTGCGTCGGCTGTTTCGTGGTATTCAAGATACCGAGGGTCACGCTTTTAATAAAGGAAGGATCCTCGGTAAGGTCGGTCACGATTTCCAGTTCGTCATATTGTCGCGCGGTCGCATCCCAAACCACAGCGGCATCCACCGTGCCGATTTTAATATCGTTAGCCAACTCATTGACGGTGGGTTTGAACACCCCTCGTTCCTGGACGTGTTTTTCCAGTCGTTCCCAGAGTCCTTTTTTCATCATTGCCAGGCGTGTTTGTTTGCCGACGGAAGCAGCTTCCGGATTCCCGAGGGCCACCCGTACCTCGTCTCTGAGGAGGTCTTCAACACCGTGTATCTGTTTCGGATTGCCCTTGGCAACCGCAATCACAGGGCGGAGATGGGCCAGAGGCAGTGCCTCCGCGACCAGGCCTCGCTCGCGTGCAATTCGGATAAAACTGCTATCACCGGCGATATATATGTCACCTTGTTTCGCCAGGCGGAGCTTGCTGAGCAGGGTTCCGGATCCGCCGTATTCCAGGCGGATGGGAATCTTATATTGGTTCGTATATTCCCGGGCGACCTCCTCGACGGGCGGCTTGATCCCGGCGGCACAATAGACATAGAGCGGATTCTTGGAATTTGGATTACTCATTGTTTCTATGTCGGGTTGAGTACTCCAATATAACAGACCCATAAGCACGATGAGAGTTGCCAGGGTGCCGATAAGAACCAATCGTTTGAACGACTGTCGTATCATTATATCACCTCGGTTGCATAATTATTATCCCCCGAAATCGTTAAGCTCATAATTCTCATTTTAACGGTTTATACACGACTTACTACTTAAAACATCGATAATTTTAACAAAACGCCTATTGCAGGATTAAGAAAATTCATTCCCCAGCTCGTTAATCGTTCAGAAAGAACCGCTACGGAAGGCGTTGACCCAAGCAAGTTCAAGCAGATAGGTTGAAATCATTTGGATATAGTTAAGCAGTGTCATCCAGGATTTGACTGTCCGGATCACAACGACACCCACCGGAAAATGCTCGGCTGCGGTAATTCCGAATAGAAAGATTTTGGCGATAGCAACCCAAAGCTTTTATTTGCGCGGTCAAGTAATGGCCGCGAGAGCTTTTTGAACTCGGTTCGGATTCATGGGAAGCTGGAACAACCGGGCGCCCGTGGCATCGTGGATGGCGTTAGCCACTACGGCTCCCATGGTGATGATGGCGGGCTCACCGCCTCCTTGGGCCGGCTCGTCCTTCAGGTCAAGGATGTAGGTCTCGATCTTCGGTAACGATGAAAAGCGAGGTAACTCGTAGGTGTCGAAGTTGCGGTCCAGGATCATGCCGCCCTTGAAGTGGATATCTTCGCTAAGGGTATATCCCAGTCCCATCGTAATACAGCCTTCCATTTGGATGGTGGCGCCTTGGGGGTTGATGGCAAGGCCCATGTCCTGGGCACAGGCGATCCGTTTGACTTTCACTCGCCCGTTGCGCTTATCAACCTCTACCTCTGCTATCTGGGCCACATAGGTGCCAGAGTCGATTCCGCCGGCCACGCCCAGGCCGCGACCGCTGGGCGATGGGGTGGGTTTCCAGTTGAATTTCTCAGCAGCGGTCTCGAGGAGCCGGATAAGACGTCGGTCGCGAGCGTTCTTTAGGCGGAACTCAAACGGATCCATCTTCGCTTTCGCAGCCATGATGTCGATTTGGGATTCTCGGGCAAACGTGTTGGTGTTATTGGCCGGGGCACGCCACGGCCCGGTAGCAAACGGATGCGGGCTGGGTCCCCCGCGGTAACCGCCGCCAATGCTGATCGTACGGTGGTGGGGAATATCATAGAATTGAGCAGCCCCGCGATTACCGGCATAGTAAACGATATAGTCCCAAAGTACAACTTTGCCTTGTTTATTAAGGCCGGATTTGATCTTCACTACAGCCGCCGGCCGGAAGGTATCGAAGAAAAACTCTTCCTCCCGGGTCCATGTGACCTGAACAGGCTTGCCGGATGCCTTAGACAGACGAGCGGCTTCGATGGCTTGCTGTCCAGGACTTTTGCCGCCGAATCCACCTCCCAAAAAAGGGGTAATAACCCGCACGTTTTCCGAACGTAAGCCCAGAGTGTTAGCAATCCGGTCACGCGTTGGAAAGGGAGTCTGAGTGGAGATCCAAACCGTGGCTCTATCGCCCTTAACCTGGGCCAGGGCCGTATGAGTTTCTATGGCCGCGTGCGCTTTGTAACCATCCAGGTACGTCTGCTCAACAAGAATGTCTGTCAGTTCCCGGCCTGTGCCTAGATCGCCTTCCTGGGCGACAACGTTCTGCCTTCCGGCATTTTCCTGTAAGTAGTCGAAGATCGTCTCATTATCGACTTTAGCCTGGGGTATATCAAACTCGGCGTCGATTCTCGATAGGGCTTCTGTTGCCTGATCCGGATTCTTGTGCAGAACCGCGATGAAATCTCCTTCGCTAACCACCAAGACGCCTTCGATTTTCTCAGCCGCCGAAGTATCCACATGTGTGAGTTTGGCGCCATGGGCCGGAGGCCGCAAAATGCTCGCATATAACATATCCGGCAGGCGAATATCACCGGCGTACTTGGCTCTTCCGGTCACCTTCTCCACCGAGTCGCGTCGTAAAAACGGTTTGTTAATTACCTTGAAGTCTAATGGGCTTTTCAGCGGTGGTTTGCCGGCAGCGCGTCTGGCGATCGTCTTGCCGTGGGCTAGTTCGCCGTAAGTGACACGCTTGTCTTTCTGTTGGTTGTCAAAAATTACACCGTTTTCGGCGACCAGCCTGTCCTGGGGCACTTGGAGGCGTTGGGCCGCCAGTTCCAACAGGACTTGACGCGCTTCGGCGCCCGCGGCCCGTAATGGCGGTCCAAAAAAACGGGTACTCATGGAACCGAAGGTCCCCATGTCCCAGGGGCAAAGCGACGTGTCGCCCATGATCATGTCAACCCTGTCCGGCGCGATATCGATTTCATCGGCCAGCATCTGGGCCAAGGATGTGATGATTCCCTGCCCCATCTCAATCTTGCCCGTATAACAGGTAACTCGCCCATCCGATCCGATCCGCAAGTAAGCATTGAAATCGGTGGGGTACCCCCGGCCGCGCCACTGTGCCTCAAGCTCGGCAGCGTCACCGAAGCAGAAGAAGATGATGATCCCACCGCCGATGGTCTTTAGAAATTCGCGGCGAGACAAGTTCGGATCCGTGAGAATATCACTAAAATCGATTTCCATGATTTTTTCTTCGTCCATGGTTACATCCCTCCTTTCATTTCGGCCGCGGCGGATTGGATCGCCTCAATAATTCGTTTATGGGCGCCGCAACGACACAGATTATGGTCCATGCCCGTAACGATCTCTTCCGTTGTGGGTTGGGGATTCTTTTGAAGCAGGGCGTAAGCAGTGAGAATCATACCCGAGGTGCAGTAACCACATTGAAGGGCGTCGTGGGCAACGAAGGCTTTCTGCAGCGGGTGCAAATCGCCGTTTTTTGAGAGTCCCTCGATCGTGCGGACCTGCCGCCCGCCGGCATTACGGACCGGGAAGACGCACGAGCGAATGGCCTTATCGTCCATCAGAACCGTACAGGCGCCGCAATGTGCCTGACCGCAGCCGAACTTGGTGCCGGTCAGACCTAAGTCTGTTCGCAACACCCACAGGAGAGGACGACTGCCGTCAGTTTTGATACTCACGGCCTTATCGTTCAGAGTGAAATTAATTGTTTCAGCCATGACGCACTCCTTATTCATATTTGATTTGGGATTTCCTATTATATTCTTATAACGACAATCCTTCCTATTATTGTGCATCATTGTACCTGAATAATTTACGCCGTGGCAACATCTTTACTCGACATCATCGATACGACGAGCCTCACATATACCTAATAGTATATCATAGGAATTTGGATCGTTAGGTATGCCCAGTCTTATGTCAAAATCCGAATGAAATTCAGATCAGCCCAATCCGCCAAAATTGCAATCGGGCTTATATTGTGGTTGCGTTTTTTTAGGTCTAAATATTCGATATCAGAATCATAAGTCCTTTATATTCAAAGATCATCCATATTTTACCTATCTTACCAAAGTAATGACATACGTATTGAAGATATTGATATCGGAATCCATTTATCTTCACCTACACTTTGCCCTAAGAACTGGTTAGAAGGAGATCGTGGGAAGCGATTTGAAGCCATCTAAACAGTGGTTATAATAATGTAATAGTAAGGTATAACTGTACTCTCTGCGTTAAAGTGGTTGTATATTAGAAATCTGGGGAAAATATTATTCCTGATTATTTTGTAAGTAACTTTCCATGATCGACTTACGTGAATATTGTTATTACATGGTATCAAGACGTATGCCCAGATCGAACTGCGAAGCTATAATTAAATTGATGGGCAAGAAACTAGCATGCAATCATAAATTGTAATAAGTTTTTATGTGAGGGAAACTTATGAATATACTCAAGAAGGAAATTCCTGCAACCCTGGGCGAGTTGAAAGTCGTTGGCTGGAAAACAAAAAGCGTCAAGCAGGAAATGCATGATAACCTGCTTACAAAGTTACAAACGCACGAACCGTTATTCTCTGGAATCATGGGCTATGATAGCACGGTAATCCCCGAGATCTGCCTGGCGATCTTGTCAAAGCACGACATGTTGTTCCTGGGCGAAAAAGGCCAGGCGAAAAGCCGCATCATGCGCGGGCTCATCAACTTGTTGGATTCCCACATCCCCTATATTGCCGGTACGGAACTCCATGACGATCCCTGCCGGCCGATTACTAAAGAAGGAAAAAGACGGATCGCTGAAATGGGCGATGATACACCGATTGATTGGTGGTCTCGCGAGGAACGCTACGCCGAAAGATTATCTCCCGGTACCAAGTTCGCCGACATCATCGGCGAAATCGATCCTGCCAAACTTGCCCAGGGAACCAGCATGAGCACCGAGGATGCCCTGCACTTCGGTCTGGTCCCCCGGCTCCATCGCGGCATCTTCGCTATGAACGAACTTCCCGAACTCGATGAGTTGGTCCAGGTGGGCCTTTTCAACCTGCTGGAAGAACGGGACGTGCAGATTCGCGGCTATCCCGTCCGCTTCGACCTGGACGTCGTCATTCTATTTTCCGCCAATCCCACCACGTATAACCGCAGCGGCAAGGTGATCCCTCAGCTCAAAGATCGCATCGGCTCTTTAATTCGCACCCACTATCCCCTCGATCGCGAAACCGGCATCGTCATCATGGAGCAAGAAGCCAACATTTCGCTAAACGGTTCGTTCCCCGTCAAGGTCCCTTTATTTATGAAAGAAATTTGCGAGCAGATTACCATCGAGTCTCGTAAGAGTGAATACGTCGATGCCCAGTCGGGAGTCAGCGCCCGGTATTCCATCGCGAATTATCGTACCATGATTGCCAGCGCTCGCCGGCGCGCCGCCATCCTGGGCGAACCTTACGCCGTACCTCGGATCAGCGATTTGGCCCATATCGTTTCATCCGCGATGGGCAAACTCGAACTTGACATGATGAGCAGTCATCAATTGTCCGAAGAACAGGTTATCGAAGCGGCCATGGTGGCGGCGATTAAAAAAGTGTTCGACGAGTACGCCGACCGGCACGGCTTCGACAATATCAGCGATATCTTCGGTAAGGGCGTTCGCATCGAAGTAGGCGATATGCTGCCGTCTTCCCAATATGCCAATCGACTCCGGCGCGTTCCCCCGGCTTGGCAGAAAGCCTTTGAAATCAATCCCTCCGACGACCCCGCCATCCGGGCGTCCTGTGTGGAATTCGTTCTGGCAGGACTCTACGCCCACGAGCAAATTTCCCGCTCCACGAAACATGGCCGAATTACCTATGAAATTTTATAAATAAAGGCTTCGCTGCGCTCGGCAAAATACTATCAGTATGAGAAAACCAAAGGATCGAAGTAGAGTAACCCATGACATTCCGAAACGATAAAATCTACGGCGGTATCATCCACACTTACTGTG
>CAZNQT010000110.1:0-10943 GCA_964574885.1 uncultured Pirellulales bacterium | reverse complement strand
AAGTTGCCCAGGTGCTGTTGACCTACGCCAATTTCACCAACCGAAAATATTACGTCAATCTCAAGAATGCCGTTGAAACCCTGTTGGGCATGGGCATTGTACCGATCGTAAATGAAAACGACTGCGTATCCATTGACGAAATTGATCTGGCGTTCGGGGATAATGACAAGCTGTCGGCGCTGGTGGCATCCAAGATCGATGCGGAGTTGTTGATTCTGCTCACCGACGTGGATGGATTGTACGATAAGAATCCACGCACCGGTCGTAAAGCACAGTTGATTCCGGTAGTGCATGAGATTACGGAGGCGGTCGAGGCGATGGCCGGTAAAGCGGGTTCGGCTTTCGCCACAGGGGGCATGGTCAGCAAGCTGGAGGCGGCTCGGATAGCAGCCAATGGCGGATGTAAAGTGATCCTGGCAAACGGTCGAAATAAAGATGTGATCCTGCGGATACTCCAGGGCGAGCCGATCGGTACGTTATTCATGCCGAAACGTCGCCTGAGTAATCGCAAGCGCTGGATTTTGAACTGTACCCCGACCGGTAGAATTGAAGTGGATCCGGGGGCGGCCACCGCTGTGCTGAATCGCAAGAGCCTGTTGGCAGTGGGGATATCCACCGTAGAGGGTAACTTCAAGAAGGGCGACGTGGTGGAGATCGGCCCGTTTGCCAAGGGGATCGTGGAATGTCCGGCATCGCAATTACGACGCCTCCTGGCCCGCGGCGGTACGGACCAAAGCAAACCAAAACCCAAAGCGGTCGTCCATGCCGATAATCTGGTCTTGCTGGAATGAAAGGCAAGAAAAAGTTCTTGACTCACACAATTATATGTGTTATTATTTGTGTGAAAGGAGATGTACATAATGGCTACGAATTTAGCATTGGATGACAAATTGATTCTCCAGGCACAGAAGGCCGGACGTCACAAGACCAAAAAGGCGGCAGTAACCGCGGCGTTGAAGGAATATATCGCTCATAAAAAACAACTGCAAATTCTGGACTTGTTCGGTACGGTGAAATTCGATCCGAAGTTTGATTATAAAAAGGCGCGCAAACGATGAAAGTACTAGTGGATACGTGCGTCTGGTCTGGGGTGTTACGCCATAAAAATCCGGACAAAGATTTACGGAGAAAATTGACGGATCTGATTCAGGATGCCAGAGTAGTAATGATGGGCCCCATCCGACAGGAACTACTATCCGGTATCTCGGATGTGAAGTACTTCAAGAAATTAAGCGAAACGCTATCCACGTTCGAAGATATTCCCTTGAAAACGGAACATTTTATCCAGGCAGCGGAATTCAGTAATCAATGCCGCCAGAAGGGAATTCAGGGATCTACGACCGATTTTCTCATTTGTGCCGTTGCCTTCCTGGAAGACCTGGTGATTTTCACCACCGATAAAGATTTTTCCAATTACCTAAAATGTTTACCGATAAAATTATTGCCTTAGTTTGACGGGAGAAACTGGATGCGAAGGAAATTAGCGGTTGTGCCGGAGAAGTGTTCCGGCTGTCGATTATGTGAAATCGCCTGTGCGGTGCATCGCCAGGGGGTGAACAATCCGAAGAAATCGCGCCTGCGGGTGACGACGGTGTATCCGCATCCGGTGGTGCGGATGCCGGTGGTATGTAGTCAGTGCAAGGACGCCAAGTGTGCCGCCGCGTGCCCGACGAATGCGATTTACAGCCGGGACGGGATCGTTCGGATTAAGGAAGAGGAGTGTATCAGTTGTTATGCCTGCGTAGATGCGTGTCCGTTCGGGGCGATGTACATTCACAGCGATATCGATATTCCGCTGAAGTGCGATTTATGCGAGAACAACGGTGAGCCCCAATGCGTGCAAGTCTGCCCAACGCAAGCGATTGTATTTATTCCGGAGCACGTATTCGGCCAGTCGCATCGGCTGAACAACGTTCTGAGTTACGCGCACATGAAGGAAATCGAGTATATGGAAAAGGGCGAGCGAAAACGACTCCGCTACGCCGACAACGAACCCGGCAACAAACTGGATAATCCATAAAATATAGTGGTGAGTGGACAGTTGCTCGCCGCCGTGAAGCGCTTTGGCGTAGCGGGGTGAGTTGTGAGACGATGGGTGGCACCGCCAAGCGAGTCTTCGAGCTTGGGGGTGGTGATAATGATATCGGCCGTGTGGCAGCCTCAAGCGAGTCCGCGAGCTTGGGGCTGGAGGATATGCCAGGGAAATAGGAGCAAATCGTGAAACTATATAAAGGTGGATATTTCGGTAAAATCCTTCAAGTGGATCTGACAACCGGCTCGTCGTCGGTCACCGAGATCGATGACGACTTCGTCGCCAAGTACCTGGGCGGTCGGGGGATTGCCGTCAAGTTGATCTGGGATAATTTACAACAGCATCCCCAGTTAAACCCGCTGGGACCGGAAAATCTTCTGGTTGTAGCGCCGGGTCCGTTAACCGGTGTGTATCTGCCCAGTTCCGGTAAGAATTCGTTCGCCTCTATTTCGCCGCCGACGGGACTGTTTGGCGATTCCAGTATGGGCGGCAGTTTCGGGGTGGAGATTCGCCAGGCCGGTTATGACGCGATCGCCATTCGCGGTTGTACCGATGAACTGAGCTACCTGTTTATTGACGACGATAAGATCCGTATCGTGCCTTGTCCGGAACTGGCCGGCAAAGGCAATCTGGAAACAGAAGGTCGGATTCGCGATCAACTCGGCGATCACGATGTTCGCGTTGCGTCGATCGGTGTAGCGGGGGAGAACCTGGTTCGGTATGCCTGCGTGAGCAGCGACTGGAGCCGCAACGCCGGTCGAACGGGTATCGGTGCGGTTATGGGTTCCAAGAAACTGAAAGCCATCGTCGTTCGCGGTAACCAGGATCTGCCCGTAGCCGATCTGCCCAAGGTAACGGAACTGACGACGCAAGGCCTGAAAGATCTCCGGGCGCATCATATGATGGAATTTTGGCAGCGGCAGGGCTTGATGTCGGTAATCGATTACGCTAATGAGATCGGTATCCTGCCGACGTATAATTTCCGCGATACGCACTTCGATAAAGCCGAGCAGATCAACGGCTACACCATGGAAGCCAATTTCAAGATCGGGGATGCCGCCTGTTTTGCCTGCCCGATGTGCTGCAGCAATATTAATCTGGTCAAGGAAGGCAAATACGCCGGCACGATTATCGAAGGGCCGGAATATGAAACCGCCGCTATGCTGGGCTCGAACCTGGGCATTGACGACTACGCCACCATTCTCCGCGCGGCGCATCTATGTGATGATTACGGCATCGATACGATCTCCACCGGTAACCTGATTGGGGTGGTAATCGAAGGGTACGAAAAAGACCTTTTAACCATCGACGATCTGGACGGCAAACCGATTATGTGGGGCGATGGCGAGCGCGTTCTGGAAATGATCGAGCAGATCGCTCATGCCGAAGCCATCGGCGCCACCCTGGCCCTGGGCGCCAAAGGAGTGCTCAACCGCTGGCCGCAGTTACAACCAATCCTCCAGCACGTCAAAGGCCTGGAGCAGTCCGCCTACGATTGTCGCGGCGCATCGTCGATGGCGCTGGCCTACGGCACCAGCGACATTGGCGCCCATCATACTCGTGCCTGGACGGTCGGTAAAGAATTAGAGATGGGCGCCGACTGGAGCAAGGAACAGAAAGTCGATCTGGTGATTTATCACCAGCACATACGCTCTTTGTTCGACGTGCTGGGCGTCTGCCGACTGCCCTGGATCGAACTGGGCTTCCCTGAAAACTTCTATGCCGAGGTCTATTCCGCCGTTACCGGTAAAGAGTACCGCCTGGAAGATTTGTTGCAGGTTTCGCAAAACATTTACAATATGACCCGAGCGATCAATGTCAAGCTCGGCGCTTCCCGCAGCGATGATTATCCGCCGGACCGCGCGTTCGACGCCCCGATTCACAGCGGCCCCTTGGCCGGTAAGGTCTGCGACCGTGATGAATACGAAGCCATGCTCGATCTGTATTACCAGAAACGCGGCTGGGACATCAACGGCAATCCGCCGGTTGAGGATTAATAAGCAAATAAGAATGAGGAATTTATTAGGGAAAATTAAGATTTTTGTAAAAAAAATTAAATTTTCACAAAACTGTTATTATTTTGACAATAATCACATAATCCATTTAACTGTAATGGTTTACGGGTATTTCGCTGAAAATATCACAATTGAAAATTGGCCTAAATTCTTGTCATATAAGGACTTTTGACTTGACGTCCCATATTTAGTGTGTTAGTTGTCCCGCAAGTCAATATGTAGAAGCGCGCTGAGGAAATTGCGACTAAATAGGAATTCGCAGGCCGGTAGTGTTGTATCAAACTTTATCTTTGAACCTCTAACGGAACCGAGTCAGTAGAGAAAGCAAGAGTGAGTTTCTACGAAGAACCAGGATTTTGTTGGAGCGTAATAGCTTCTTTGGAATGAATGATAAGTGCGTTGCCCTTTTTGCAAAGAGGATAAGGATAAGGTTGTCGATTCGCGTTCGAGCGAAGGCGGACGCGTCGTACGGCGGCGGCGATTGTGTCTCTCATGTCGTCGAAGGTTTACAACCTACGAGCGTGTGGAAGAAGCGGTTAAGCTGACCGTAGTCAAAAAGGACGGCAGTCGGATCCCGTACGATCGCAGCAAGATCATCGCCGGCATTCAGAAGGCGTGCTATAAACGTCCGATATCTATGAGTCAAATGGAACAGTTGGCCGAAGAAGTGGAGGAAGAAGTATTTCGTCAATCGGGCAATGAGGTAACGAGTCGATTCATCGGCGAAGAAACGATAAAACGTCTGCGTGATCTGGATAAAGTGGCGTATGTTCGTTATGCCAGTGTCTATTATGAGTTTGCCGATTTAGAACAGTTCATCACGGAAGCTCAGGGATTGTTGGAGCCGTCCGCCGAGCAGCCAGATCAGCCCAAGTTGTTTGAGGAATAGTACCCTCTTCATGTTTATGGTAGTCCAAACGTTCGACATAGATCCGATAGTATGGGGGTATTGCAAATGCAATTACGAGTAGAAAAAGCCGACGGCAGCAGTGAGGTCTATCTTCACACCAAGGTGTTAGGAACGCTCGCGGCGGCGTTGGCGGACAGCGGCAGCTATCAGGAAGGCAAGCCGGAGCAATTAGCCGAGGCGGTAACCACGTTTTTACGGCGCCGATATGGTAATACCTCGGTCAGCAGTGATGAGATCCACAGCATGATCGAAGTGGTATTAACGGATACGGGGCATGAAGATGCGGCACTGGTCTTGCACGACCATCGCGTGAATCGGCAAATCAAGCGGCGCCGTCTGGAAGTGGTGCATGTACAAAACACGGATACGGCGGCCAGCCAGCCGAAAATTCATATATTCAGCGCAAACTATACCGTTCAGCCCTGGAATAAGTCGGAAATTGTCAGAGACCTGGAACGAGAGAGTGGGTTATCGCATAACCTGGCGCAAGCGATTGCCAGCAGCGCCGAGGAAAAAGCTCTCGCTTTAGGTTGTCGGCGGATTACCACCGCCCTGGTACGCGAACTGGTATGTAATGAAATGCTGGCGATGCGTCAGGCGGAGTCGGCTCTGGCTGAACAGGTGATGGAGGAGAGACATACTTCGGAAGATCACGTACAGGAACGACCCATAGGCGAAGTACAGAGATCCTCCGAGGTAGTCGTAGCTGCTGCCGAGAGTAGTGGTTTTTAGTGGATCCGGATGCGAAGGAATGTTGACCGGACGGTTTGTGGCATTGCACTAATAAAATGAACGTACGAGACAAGTAACTGTCTAGGTTTGGGCCTTCTTGGAAATCATTTTGTTAGACGTCCACGATAGAATGGCTGTTTTCGGCGGTAACGATTTGAAAATCCTGGCTGGAGGCAGAGAAGCCTCGGCGATACGGGGCAGCACTTTCGGGTGTTGCACTATTCGGCACGGATGCCAAAGGCGGCGTAGTTGCGACCGCGAGTTGCGGTCCCGCCGTCGTAGGTCAGGTGACGGGCACGGACGCATAGCCGGACTGAACGCAAGGCATTAGAAAAACGAACGTATCTTCTTAACCGAAGGTGCGAGTCGATTGAGCGGAAGGTGTCTTGTGAGTTTTCCGGACCGCACCTGACTTTTTTTATGCGCGTGAATAGGGTCTGGAGTATAGGGGCTAGGGTCTCGGGGTACAGTTTAAACTGGTTGGTTATCCCAAATACTTTTTAAGTGCGTCAAATCCCCACTTTACGTGAGAAAAAACAATTTTTACTGCAAATCAACACGAATTTTCACGTTTTTTCTCCCAACACGTAGGCGGTCGGGCACATTATATTATATAGAGAGTTCAAACAGTTCTACATCGCACGGGATAGGCAGTCTATCGAGGCGGGCGCGTGAGCAAGATCGACCCTACAGGGCAGGATTCCATGACGCGACGGCGAATCGTGGAGGTCTATATGAACTGCCTGGGCCGATTGAAGCAGGTAGCGGGGGGAATGGGATTTGGTCCGGCCGATGCGGAGGATATCCTGGGGGAGGTGTTTCTGGAGGCGTTGAAGGGGAAAGCGGAGTTTTGCTGTAAGCGGGAGGCACGACATTGGCTGCTGCGGGTAACGGTGAATCGTTGCCTGCTGGAATATCGGCGGCGGAAGCGGTTTCGCCGGGCAGCGGAGGAGATATTAAAACGACAGGCGCACAATTCGCCTTCTCCTCAGCAGCCGGAAGATCGAATCATCCGGGCGGAAGAAATGGAAGCGGTGCGACAAGGATTGCAGGAATTGGAGGAAGAGCTACTGGCGCCGCTGGTGCTGCGGTATTTTCTGGATTTGAATTCTTCGGAGATTGGTGCGATTCTATCGTTGAATCCCAGTACGGTACGTTCGCGACTGCGGGAAGGGAGATTGAAATTAGCCAGAAAAATTAGACAGGATAACAGGATTTACAGGATTTAATTTTAAGAAAAAGGGTGGCATGCTCAAGTACTCTTGAGAATGTTTGAATAGGAATGACATGATAGAGAATGATAATTATGGCTGATAAACCTTGTGATAACATTCAGGATATGCTGGTGGATTACGGAGATGGGGAGCTGTCGGTCGCGGAGAAGGCTCAGGTTGAGGAGCATCTAGCAACATGCAAAGCTTGTCGGGAGGAATTGCAGGCGCTGGAGCGTTCTTTGGGATTAACCAAAGTTATCTGGCGGGACCAGGAGGTGGAATTAGCTAAGATTGAGCCGTTGAATCTCGGGCGAAAGAATCGGAAATTGGAACTTCGCTGGGCGGCCTTAGCGGCGAGTATCTTGATCGCCCTGGGCGTCGTTCTCCTCTGGCAGGCGAACTCGCCGTCTAAAAGGCAGGTTATAGCGCCGCCAACAATTCCGGAACCGACAGCCACCGAGATCGAACGCGCCGTCCACCGTGCGGGGATTGCCGCCCAGATGCTCGCCGTGGCGGATTATTTTGCGGAAATCCCCGGGGGAGAACCATTCGCGAAAGAGAGATATTCCTATTTGGCAAATTCATACGAAGATATAGAAGTTGGTCAAAAAGCTATAATTCGCTTGAAAACCATACAGAAAGGAGAGTTATAAAATGATGACTTTTAAAAAATGTTTATGGATTAACTTTCTAATATTTTTCACCTCATACACTACGACTTGGTGCGGAGAAAAAGAATGGCCAATAGAGGATTTTGAATTTGTATATAATACAAACGCGCAAGATTTCCCTTTGGATTATCCCGAAGTAACTCATATCGCTGTGTTTCATATTCCGAAATATAGTCTTAGCGATTCTTGGATGTATTTATTGATTCGTTCCCCTGATTTCGAGAAATTATCACTCGAGCAACAACGTTTTATTAAGAAGTTTCATAGAGATTATAATGATTCAGCAATAGCGAATACTGCAAAAAAGGATTTTATTTATAAAGGATACGGAGCGCCGATAGAAGACTACAAGATCCCAAAGAAAATGATGACGTTTATAATTCCGGCCGTGAGTAAAAACGACGTTATAAGTACGGTAACAATATTGCTTAAAATTTTTAATCACTTGAATTTTAAAGAGTATCAATCGTTGAAGGAAAGATTTACTGATAGTGAAAAAAACTTGGAAGTAAAAAAAAATAAATTGACGGAACTTCAACGTTCGGAGAAAGAACTTGAGGCTCCTGCAGCGGATGAAGTTAGGAAATATATACAAGGAAAATACGGACTCCACAATGAAGATGATGCCTATAAAGATGCTTTTAAAGTTTTAGATGATTTTGCCTATAAGTTGCGTCTATTGGAATTTGATATTTTGAAAGTACAGGCAAAAATTGAAGCAATAAATAAGATCGAAAGTAGTGATGGAATCCTACGAGAGAGTACCAAAGCAATATTAGAGCAATTACGAATCACGTCCGACGTGGAACTAGCGGGTTTATTGGCGCAAAAAAATGTTTTTAAAAAGGAATTAAAAGAAGCCGCAGAGCTACAAAAAGTCGTTAAAGCAAAACGATTAGTTACAGATGAAATATACTTATTAAAAAAACACTTAATTAGGGAACAAGAAGAGTTTGAATCATTGGAGAAAAGGTTTCAAAATCTGCATCCTTCTATGAGACCAGTAAAAATACATGAAAACAAGGTGATGATTTATCCGGTGAAGAAGTTGGGGGATAAATAGGATTGATGGAAATCGCCAGCCCCAAGCTCGCACAGCTCGCTTGAGGCTGTCACCCGACGGAACGTGAATCATGTAGGCCACCCCCAATCTCGAGGACTCGCTTGGCGGTGCCACCCGTCGAATTTCGTTATTCGTCGTTAGTCGATATATTTGTCGAGTAAGAGTTTAAGTTTTTGCCAGGCGGGGTCCTGGATCTGGGACTTGTCGGACCAGATGCCGAGTTCGAGAGCGTGATGGTGTTCGCAATCGGATTGTAAAATATCGGCGGCCTGGGCGACGGCGGCGGTGATGAGTTCTATGGCGTTTTCGGTGGCGGCGTTGACGTTGGCAATAATCTCCTGCATAAGGGCGTGTTTATCGGCGTCGCCTTCGTGCGGTTTCCAGCAGTCGTAATCGGTGGAAAGGGCAACGAGGGCGTAGCAGATCTCGGCTTCGCGGGCGAGCTTGGCTTCGGGCATGCAGGTCATGCCAATGAGGTGGCCGCCCCATTGTTTGTGCAGCAGGGATTCGGCGCGGGAGGAAAACTGCGGTCCTTCCATACAGATATAGGTTCCGGCAGAATGAACATTGGTATTGATTTTGTCAGAAACCGATAGCAAGAGTTGGCGTAATTTTTCGCAGAAGGGATAGGCAAAGTCCACATGCACGGCGAGGTGGCCATCGAAGAAGCTGTTGGGGCGTTTGAAGGTTTTGTCGATGACCTGGTCAGGAATGACGAGGTCGCGAGGGGCGATTTCCTCGACCAGAGAGCCGCAGGCGCCGGAGGCGATGATGTGGGTCACGCCGAGCTGCTTCAGGGCGTGGATATTGGCGCGATAGGGTACGGAAGAAGGATTGAGTATATGGCCATGGCCGTGACGAGCTAAAAAGGCAATAGGCGCCGAATTTATCTCCGCTGTAATGATGGGGGAGGAGGGTTTGCCGAAAGGGGTGTCCAGATCATAGGTTGTGCCTTTGGTTTTTTGGGCGAGTGCTTGTCCCAGTCCGGTACCGCCAATAATGCCGATGCGTCGAATATCTTTGCTCACTGACTTTTCCTTTCGAAGATTGCTCATAAAAGTTTTAAACATGGCCAAGAAACCAGAATCATACCACTCATCGTACTATAAACTATTAGGGTATAAGTAGTTAACGGCAATTTTATCCTTTTCCCGGTGCTAAGGCAAAAGGTTTCTTTTTGCTTGCACTATAATCCCAAAAGTATATAATATAAGATTGAATCATAAAAGGGTACTAACATTCATGGCAGAAGCGTTCTCGCTCGTTTGAATCATTGAAAAGCGGTGAAATGAGGAGAAGGTAATGAAAAGGGAAAGTTTTCCAATCGGGCTGGTATGCATTTTTTCGGTTTTTGTCATTTCGAGCGCTCCGGTGCAGGCGCAATCCGGGGGCGACTACGATTTGAGCTGGAGCACAATCGACGGCGGGGGTGGCGTAAGCAGCGGTGGTGACTTTGTATTGAGCGGGACAATCGGTCAACCGGACGCCGGCACGATGATGGGAGGAGATTATGTTCTGGCCGGCGGCTTCTGGAGCGGGATGAAATGGTGTTTTGTCAATCTGCCGGACTTAGCCGATTTTCTCAACCACTGGCTCGACGGTCCTCCGCAAGTGGATATCCCCTGGGACCTCGATAACAGCGGTCAGGTGGATCTATTCGATTACAATCTATTATTGCAATCCTGGATGCAATACTGCCCTGACGACTGGCCCATGCAGTAAAATCGATTTCGTCAGTCATACTTCCTTAGATCAGGTGAGATGACCTGTCGTTGTTCCTATCCATCCTCGTCGATGGTAATAGCTGCGAGTTCGTTCTTCAGATCGTTGATATCATGTATGGTAATAGTCTCTTCCGAGACGGCATAAAAGAATCCATCGATGCGCAGGCTGCGGCGGATGTCGTCGTCATGCTCGATGATGCTCAGTAGATCAAATCCATCTTCAGGCGTTATTTCGAAGACCTGTAATTCGGCCTCGTTCGTTACGTCGCTATACACGGGTAAGGCAAGCACGTCATAGTCAGGAAAATAGGAAAATGCGTGGTGATCGTTCAAGGCTTCGGAATAGCCCTGCCAGGATCCCCCGCTCAATAAATGGGTATCGGTGCGGGTGGGATTGGAAAGATCCGAGACATCGAAGAGAGACAGTTGGAGGAATCGGTTCCAGCCGTTTTCGTCGGCATCGAAGCCCAGGCCGACGAGGTGATTCGCATCAATCGGATGCAGATAAGTGCTGAATCCCGGTACTGTCAATTCGCCGACTACCTGGGGCTGCTGCGGATTAGAAAGGTCAATCGTGAATAG
>CAZNQT010000109.1:0-11031 GCA_964574885.1 uncultured Pirellulales bacterium | reverse complement strand
GTTTTACCCAGATCCATCCGACGTGTCTGCCGGTGGCCGGCGGGGCCTTTCAATCGAAATTAACCTTGATGAGTGAGTCGTTGCGGAATGACGGCCGGATCTGGGTGCCCGCCCAGCCTGGCGATCAACGACCGCCCAACGAGATTCCGGAAGCGCAGCGCGATTATTATCTCGAACGAAAATATCCCGCCTTTGGCAACCTCACGCCGAGGGATATCGCCAGTCGGGCGGCGCGGGAGGTGTGTGCCGAGGGTAAAGGCGTCGGCCCCACCAAACTGGCAGTCTATCTGGATTTTGCCGAGGCGCGAAAACGGATCGGCGCTGCCGTCCTGAAGGATCGCTACGGCAATATCTTTGAAATGTATGAGCGGATCACTGGGAAAGATCCCTTGGACGAGCCGATGGTGATTTATCCGGCCAGTCATTATACCATGGGCGGACTTTGGGTGGACTACAACCTGATGACCACGATCCCCGGTTTGTTTGCCGTCGGCGAAGCCAACTTTTCCGACCACGGCGCCAATCGTCTGGGGGCCAGCGGATTAATGCAAGGGCTGGCGGACGGGTATTTCATTTTACCCCTGACGATAGGAAATTATTTAGCGAAAGTCACGCCCGGCGGTTTCCATACCGACCGGAGTGAGTTTTCTCAGGCCAAAGATAAAATCGAAAAGCGAATCTCCCGCTTGCTGCATATCAACGGCAAACGCACGGTGGATGAGTTTCACCGCGAGCTCGGATCGATCATCTGGGATCAATGCGGTATTGTGCGGGAAAGGAAAGGGCTTCTGCAGGCGAAAGAAAGCATTCGCCAACTGCGTGCGGAATTCTGGGAGAACGTCGCGGTGCCGGGACATGCAGACGATTTAAACCAGTCTCTGGAAAAAGCGGCCCGGGTTGCCGATTACCTGGAATTCGCCGAATTGATGGTTACTGATGCCTTGAATCGGGAGGAATCCTGCGGCGTACACTTCCGTACGGAATATCAAACCGAAGCCGGCGAAGCGAAACGCGACGATGAACACTTCAGTTACGTCGCTGCCTGGGAATTTACCGGCGTCGGCCGGGACCCGCGCCTGCATAAGGAGCCGCTGCATTTTGAGGAAATACAACTGTCACAGAGGTCGTATAAATAATGGGAAAGAAGATCAATCTAACGCTGAAGATCTGGCGGCAGCCGAATCGAAAAACTCAGGGATTCTTCGAAACCTATGAAGCGAACCAGATCGATCAGGATATGTCCTTCCTGGAGATGCTGGAAACGGTCAATGAGGATTTGATCAAAACGGGCCGCGAACCCATCGCCTTCGATCACGACTGCCATGAAGGCATTTGCGGCACCTGCGGAGCCGTCGTCAACGGCCAGGCCCACGGACCCGTGCGCGGTACTACCCTGTGTCAATTACACATGCGGCATTTTACCGACCATGATCTGTTGGTAATCGAACCGTTCCGCTCCCGGGCGTTCCCGGTCATCAAGGATCTGGTGGTGGACCGGTCGGCGTTCGATCGCGTTATCCAGTCGGGCGGATATATCTCCGTGCGCACCGGTTCCGCGCCGGAAGCCAATGCCATCCCCATCACCAAGGAAAAAGCGGATCAGGCCATGGACGCCGCGTCGTGTATTGGCTGCGGTGCCTGCGTGGCGGCCTGTCCCAATGCGGCGGCCATGCTCTTCGTCGGCGCTAAAATCAGTCACCTCGCCCTCTTACCTCAGGGACAGACCGAACGCAACCGTCGCGTCGTCGATATGGTCGCCCGGATGGATAAAGAAGGGTTTGGCAATTGCTCCAACGAATATGAATGTCAGGCCGCTTGTCCCAAGCAGATCGACGTCTCGCATATCACCCGCTTGAACCGCGAATACTTCTTATCGAAATTCCGTTGAAAAAGAACGTCCAGGGATTTTATTTTTATTGGCAATGGGTATATAATTCTCGTAGCAGGTAAATCTGTCAGGCGGATGCCATGTACATGCTTTTTGGAGCGGGAGTATTGCCTACGTGAGCATTTTTCACCCTAAAGGAGACGACGATTATGAGTGAAGAGGCGATCTTAAAAATTCGGGATCAGGAATATAACCTGCCGGTATTGGAAGGCACGGAAGGCGAAAAAGGCATTGATATCTCTCAACTGCGCACGACCTCCGGCTACGTCACCCTGGATCCGGGCTACGGAAACACCGGCGCCTGTCAGAGTGGTATTACCTTCGTGGACGGCGCCAACGGCATTTTACGCTACCGCGGCATCCCGATTGAGGAACTGGTCCAGTACAGCCGCTTTGTCGAAGTGGCCTATCTCTTGATCTGGGGAGAATTGCCCAATCAGGAACAAATGCAGAAATTTTCCAATCTCTTCACCGATAACGAATTGCTCCACGAGAACATGAAGCACCATTTTGAAGGATTTCCCTGGACTTCGTATCCCATGGCGATTCTGTCGGCGATGGTCAATTCCTTGTCGTGTTATCATCCCGTGCTCTCCGCGCCCAGCAATCCCAAACAGGTACAGCGGGCCGCAGCTATCCTCATGAGTAAGATACGTACCATCACCGCCTTTTCCTATAAAATGATTCGCGGCGAGCCCTTTATCTATCCCGACCCGCAGCGACGATACGTTTCCAACTTGCTGCACATGATGTTTTCTCTGCCGGAACAATCCTACGAACCCTCTAAAACCGTCGTCAAAGCCGTGGATCGATTATTGATCCTCCACGCCGATCACGAACAAAATTGCAGCACCAGTACCGTCCGCATGGTCGCTTCGTCCGGGGCGAATCTGTTTGCTTCCATAGCGGCCGGCATCTGTGCCTTGTGGGGACCCCTGCACGGCGGCGCCAATCAGGCCGTCATCGAAATGCTCGAAAAAATTCATGAAGGCGGTATAGATGCCAAAAAATGTATTGAGTTGGCCAAAGATAAGGACAGTGGATTCCGACTCATGGGCTTCGGTCATCGCGTCTATAAGAATTACGATCCCCGCGCACGCATCATCAAAGCGGACTGCGACAAGGTGTTGGCCGAGTTGAACCGCAAAGACCCACTCCTCGAAATCGCTCGAGAACTCGAAGAACGCGCTCTGAACGATGATTATTTTATCGAGCGGAAATTATATCCGAACGTCGATTTCTATAGCGGCATCATCCTGCGGGCGGTTGGCATTCCCCGGAATATGTTCCCCGTATTGTTCGCCATCGGCCGGTTGCCTGGCTGGATCGCCCATTGGCGCGAAACCGTACAGAATAAAATCCCACGCATCGACCGACCCCGCCAGATCTACACCGGTCCCAACGAACGTCACTATGTTCCCATGGAGCAGCGGACATGAAAAAATCACTGGCAGCAAAATTAATCGAATCCCATCGGATCGCCGGACAAATGAAAGCCGGCCAAGAAATCGCCTTACGCATCGACCAGACTTTGACCCAGGACGCGACCGGCACGATGACCTATCTGGCGTTTGAATCCATGCAGATCCCGTGCGTTAAATCGGAATTGTCGGTCAGTTATATCGACCATAACATTCTGCAGACGGATTTCAAAAACGCCGATGATCATCGGTTCCTCCAAACCGCCGCGGCGCGGTTCGGCGTCTTACTCTCCCCGGCCGGCAATGGCGTCTCCCATCATATCCATCGGCAACGCTTTGGGATTCCCGGTAAATCGCTGCTGGGCGCCGACAGCCATACCACCACCGGCGGCTGCCTGGGGATGCTCGCCATGGGTGCCGGCGGTCTCGATGTCGCCCTGGCCATGGCCGGGAAACCCTTTTACGTTCAAATGCCTAAAATCTGGGGTGTTCATCTCACCGGTAAACTCCCCGACTGGGTTTCCGGTAAAGATGTCATCCTCGAACTACTCCGACGCTACACCGTCAAAGGCGGGCTGGGGACCATCATGGAATACTACGGACCCGGTGTCAAACAACTCGATATGAGCGCCCGCGCTACCATCGCCAACATGGGCGTCGATATCGGCGCCACCGCCGCCATCTTCCCCTCCGATCAGATCACCCGCAACTATCTCAAAAGGCAAGATCGGGAACGCGACTGGACGGAGCTTACCGCCGATGATGGCGCTCAATACGACCGGACCACCGAACTGGATCTCTCTACTCTTGAACCTCTGGTGGCGTGTCCCTCCAATATGGATAAGGTCAAATCCGCTGCCGAACTGACGGACGTCGAACTGTCTCAGGTCCTGGTGGGGTCGTCGGCCAATGGCTCCTATCGCGATATCATGATTACTGCTCAAATCCTCAAAAACAAACAACGCCATCCCAATATCAGTCTCGACGTCAATCCCGGCAGTCGGCAGGTCTTGGAGAATCTCGCCGAAATGGGGGGATTGACCGATCTGGTAGTAGCGGGCGCGCGCGTGCATCAGGCGG
The DNA here is from genome assembly GCA_964574885.1 of uncultured Pirellulales bacterium. Classification (GTDB taxonomy): domain Bacteria; phylum Planctomycetota; class Phycisphaerae; order Sedimentisphaerales; family SM23-30; genus JAFGFX01. Next base: position 6,642 of record CAZNQT010000109.1, on the reverse strand, counting down.
GCTGTCTTGGCGGCATCGGTGTGGGACAGGGGCCCGCGACCGGCGCCAATTCCCTGCGCACCGTCCCCCGCAATTTCAAAGGCCGCAGCGGTCTCAAAGACGACCACGTCTATATCAGCTCCCCCGAAACCGCCGCCGCTTCCGCCTTGACCGGCCGGATCACCGATCCGCGTACGTTGGGAGATTATCCTCAGGTTCGCTATCCGGAAACATTCACTTTTACGATGGATTGGTTCCTAAAACCGTCGGACCAACCGGAATCCGTCGAACTGATTCGCGGTCCGAATATCAAACCGCTGCCGAGCTTCGGCGAACTGGAAGAGGATCTGGAAGGTCCGATTCTTTTGAAACTGGATGATAACGTCTCCACCGATTTGATCATGCCTGCTGGCAATCGCGTATTGCCGCTCCGCAGTAATATCCCGGCCATGAGCGACTTTGCCTTTGATATCGCCGATCTCACCCTTCCCCGGCGCGCCCGCGAACAAGGCGGCGGCATTATCGTCGGCGGTGAAAATTACGGCCAGGGCTCCTCCCGCGAACACGCCGCCCTCGTGCCCCGGTATCTGGGCATTCGCGCCAAACTGGTCAAAAGCTTTGCCCGCATCCATAAGGCCAATCTGATTAATTACGGCATCGTTCCCCTGTGCTTTATCCAGCCTGAGGATTATGACGTTTTGCAGCAGGATATGACGCTGCGTATCCCCCATATCAAACAATCCATCCGGGAAGGGAAAACCCAGGTCACCGCCGCCGTGGATGGTAAGCAGATCCAACTCGCCCTGGATTTGAGTCCCCGCGAACGCGAAATCCTCGTTGCCGGCGGCGCCCTCAATTGGGCCCGTAGAAAATAGCGGATACCCCCATTTTTAGCCTAAAAACGAGGAAAATTGGGTTTGTTTTGAAATAAAGCACGTTCTTACTTGTGCAGTTGCGGAATCATTGATCTTGTATGACAAAATTGGCGCCATCATGTTCCGAGGCAATATAGGCTCCTATGGGACAAAGCACCTTGCTGTCCTCATCACAGCGTATGATGATATTCCACAATGCCTGAAGAGTCTCCTTCTCGTGATCCGATTCGGGAATCATTTTGACTCTGGTGGGGCTTTCAATTGAAATCTTCATGTCATCGCTCCTAGCATTCCCAAGTTCTTTGTGCAAGTGTTCTTATGCCGTTACTTCATCTTATTCACTTGTGAAAAATTACTTCACTTAACTGCTATCAAATATTCTGTTATTCTCCTGTGGTAAAAAAGAATTACAAGCAGAAAATCTGCCTTCCCGTCACCGGACAAATGAAGAAATCCCCCATCGACTCATCTACTCATCTGCTCATTTACTCATTTACCGGATGGGCGACTGAGGAGGACCTGGAATTCCTCTGGGCGGTGGATGAATTTCGACAGAGTGCCAGGCGGATACCCCACAGCGACCGACTACCTGACAATCCTGAAGGACTTTGGGTGCCGCAAGGCAAGTTTGTGCGCGTCTGAAACTAACATGATCTAGTTTTTGACGGACAGAAATCGTTTTGTCGGGAAATGTCGAGACATTGTCCGGAAAATTCTCGACAAAATCCGCCGTTATCCGGACAGTGACTGAAAAAAATTGGATAACGACTAAATGAGCGGCGGGTCTTCCCGACCGCTCTATTTTTTTGTTAGGCTTTCCTTTACCATATAAAAATATGATAACAGCCCACATACAACTGAAATCAAAAAAAATATCCAGCCAACGGCTAAGTATTCGTGCGCATACACGACTAACCCTTTGCTATCCAACGCACCTTTCCAAAAAGTATTATGCTCGCCACCGTGTGTTGCTTTCAGGAGCAAGCTCATTACTCCCAAACAACAGGATATACAAAATAATCCAATGATGGCTGATAAACCAGCAAATATAAGTGCAGATCTTACTTTTTTATTCTTTTTCCATGTTCAAGCAACATTTTACCAATCGAACCTAAAAACAGGACCAAATAGCCAGTTACTACTAAGACTAGAATTGTCACTGAATCTTTAACTATTTCAATTGATTTATCCATGATTAATATTCCTATACCTAACAATGTATGTATGGTTTCCACATAAGACTTCAGAACTCTCAGAGTGTTTGTATAACACCCCAGGCCTTTCGTCATTCATATGCACGCGAAGTTCATGGCGTGTACACGGAACACGCAGAAACGCACGCGAGCGATTTTGTGTGCGCTACTATCCCAACATTCCCTTAAAATACGCATACGCGGCTGTCTTCATAAACCACGGGCCTAGTTTTTTACCCAGGTCGATAATCTTTCTGGTTGCCGATTTAACTTCATCCTTGGCTAAATCTTCCAAAGCTCCACCGATTACATCCATGGCTTTTTTCTTGGCTATTTTCCGAAAGCTCTTTGAAGGTTCATTCCTTATAGCCTTTTGAAGATCAAGAGCGTTATGTATATGCTGAATGATATTTATTTCGGAACCGCGGGTAGCTACATTACTTCCGTTACTTGCATTTATCATATCGCCGGCTTTTTCGATGGCTTGACCGAGTAGGAGCTTGTCGAGTCGATTATTCTCTAAGGCCTGGGAGAGTAAAATGCTGAGTGTTTCTTTATCCGATTCCAGTCTTGCTATATAGTTTTTGTATCCTTTTGTGATTTCCTGTAAGGCGGCTTTTTTATACTCTTCCTGCTGGACGGTGAATTTGAACGAGGGCGCCAGGCCGCGGGCATTGATGGAATCAATCTTGAGATCGAACTCAGGCTTATTCACACGAATCGCTTGTACTACTCGATCCATGATTAAGGGATCGATTGGAAGCATGCCGTTTTGAAAGATATATTCGATGATTGGTAGGGACTTATACAATTTTTCAAATTCACCGGGAGCAAAGTCTTTGTCTTTGGGCGATCTTATATTTCCATCTTCATCCCAATATACATAATTACATTTTACTCCTTCAATATTCCAGTCATCACGTGAAGAACCATATAACTTTGCTCCAGTTAATATCGCTTCTGATAAATTAGCTTGGGTAAGTGTAGAAAATCGCATATCGGATTCTAATAGATTTACTTTATTCATGTTTGCTTTGTAAAGGTTTGCACCATAAAGATATGCTTTATAGAGATTTGCTTCTCTAAGATTAGTTGTATTGAGATTTGCTTCAAATAGATCTGCTTTACTAAGATTTGCTTTACAGAGATCTGCCCTAACTAACTCCGACTTAATAAGGTTTACTAAGCTAAGATTTGCCTCATCGAAAGATGCTTTGTATAGATTTGCACTAGAGAGATTTGCTTCTATGAGTTTTGCACTTGTGAGTATCGCTTCTCTTAAATTTGCTTTTTCTAAGTTTGCTCCAGATAGGTCTGCATGTTTTAGGTTTGATCCAATAAGGTTCACATCACTAATAATCGCTCTTTTTAAGTTTGCTTCAATAAGTTTAGTTTCGTTGAGTAGCGTTCTTCTTAGGTTTGCTTTGCTAAAGTTTATTTTGCTGAGGTTCTTGCGATCAAGACCTACACCAAAAAGGTCTGGTTTAATATCTGGATTGTCTTCCCGCCATCGATTCCAGACATCCACTCCCTGTTTGAGAATCTTTAGATGTTCCGGATTCGCCATAAATAAATCCCCTATTTTTTAATTGTGTTTATAATACCACAATCCTCCGATTCATAAAGAAATTTTTCACCCATTTACTCATCTACACATTCATTTCTCATTGTATATTTTACTTTTTATATTTTCCACGAGTAGCGCCGCCAAGCAAGTCCGCGAGCTTGGGGGTGTTCGATGATCCTCGGGCCTACAGCGTATAGCCTATAGCGTAAAGCACATAATAACCTGATACCCGAAACCAGATACGAGAGAACGGAAATCCTTTCTCCCTGTTCCCGCTGGTTCCCTGAGATTTGTTTCCCCACTCATCCCCGCGTCGGGCTTGCCTGATCCCAACGCGGCGAATGAGGGTGGTGGGACTCGAACCCACGACCCACGGCTTAAAAGGCCGTTGCTCCCCTTCACTAAGTCCAACAGATAACAAGACTTACAAATCTGATGAAAATAACTTGGCGGAAAACTTGGCGCTTTTGGTGCAGAAATACCCCGAATTGGCCCGGATGATCGAGGTCTGGCCGGACCTACCGGGGCATATCCGAACGGCGATTTTGACGCTAGCTCAGGCGGATACATACGGCAAGTAATACCATGCCGGGATAAACTTTCCTCGCGCGCGTGTGTCAACAGCAAATTTCCTGTAGGGAAAGATGAATGATAGTCAAACTTTCCTCGCGCACGCGTGTCAACATGATCGGCAATCTGTCAAGTATAGTTTCTGTATTTGCTTAGCCGAATCATACTTACACGGCCTACCCCGCCTGCTGCCGGTCCCCTTGTTCTTATCGCCGCTATCGAACATGAACCGTGTTTGGGGAGTGCCACTAGGCTATTGCTGTCGAGGGGCCGAAAACGCCCTTGGATCGCCTGGGGGGAGTCGGAATCCGGCCCACCTTGACAGTCGGGTGGTCTTGAGGTACAATTGAGGTACAGATTCAGATAGGATAGCACCGAAATAAAAGGGATTTCGGGATAATAGACCCAGTGTGAGAGAGAAAGCGGAGACTCTCTGCGCTGGGTTTTTTTATGTCAAAGAAGGATGTGAAGGAAAATGTAATGAGGAAGTTGGTAGTGATGGTTTGTGTGGCGTCGGCGTTCGCGGCTACGGCAAGCGGGGATGTGTTCAACTTGGGCCCTGGCCATACGAGCCTGGACTTGGTCCCAGTGGGTAATGCGGGCAATACAGGGGAGCAATCTAGGTTAGCATATCATGGTGATACCACTTATTACGGTGGAGTGAATTATGAATACCAGATTGGCAAGTACGAGGTAACGGCAGGTCAGTACACCGAATTTCTCAACGCAGTCGCAGCTACGGATACGTACGGTCTTTACAACACGAATATGTGGTCGCATGCCTATGGTTGTAAGATTCAGCGCATCGGCAGTGAGGAAAGTTACACCTATTCCGTAGCTTCAGATTGGGTGAACAGGCCGGTGAATTTTGTCAGTTGGTATGACAGTCTTCGTTTTTCCAATTGGCTGCACAATGGCCAACCTACAGGTATTCAAGACGATACGACAACTGAGGACGGGGCGTATGATATGTCGCTGAGTTCTAGCGTGGTCCGCAAATCCGGTGCGAAAATATGGCTCCCCAGTGAGGATGAGTGGTACAAAGCGGCATATCACAAAAACGACGGAATAACGGGTAACTATTTCTTATACCCGACCAGCAATAACAGCATCCCCGGCAGCGACATGAATGAGACAACGAATGCGGGCAATAATGTGAACTACCAAGGCGGCAGCGGCTATTTGATTGGAATTACCGAGGTCGGTGAGTTCGAGCTTTCCGACAGTCCCTACGGTACATTTGACCAAGGTGGAAATGTTTTTGAGTGGAATGAAACGCTTATTGGTTCTAACCGCGGTATCCGTGGTGGTTCCTACGTCAGCAACTTCAGCGGGGACCTCAGACCGTCCTACAGGATCGACAACAACCCGTACGGCGAGTACGTCGATCTAGGATTCCGTGTCGCCGCCGTCCCTGAACCGTGCAGTCTGGAATTGCTGTCGCTTGGCGGATTTGTGTTGAGGAGGAGACGCAGGTGATAGCCTCACGTTTTGTCAGATCACACCACACCGCTGCATAGCCTTTCGACTAGCGACAACAGGACCATCGCGGCAAATATGGCGGCGATCCAGTACAGAACTATCTTACCTAGATCACGCATCACGATACCTCCCTACAATCTTCAAGCACTCGATACACTGTAAGCCTGCTGAGACCCATCACCCTGGCGATTTTGGCCACCTTCTCACCGCTTGCCTTCATGCTGAGAATCAACTGCGCCTGCTCCTCGCTCACCTTCTTCCGCTGTCCTTTTTTCGAGCCGCCCCAGCGTTTACCCGCCGCCCGTGCCGCTGCCTGCCCTGATCTAACCCGTTCGCCTCGTAGTTCCGTCTCATACGCCGCCACCGACGCCAGCACGTTTGCTATCAGCCGTCCCGACGCCGTCCCCAGGTCGATGGAGTCCATCAGGCTGACCAGCCGGACCTTTTTCGCCTGCAATTCCTCAAAGAGCTTAGTAAGCCCGCTTGCCGTTCGTCCCAGCCGGTCCAGTCGCCAGACCACCAGCTTGTTCACCAGCCCCTCGTCGATGGCCTTCTGTAACTTCATCCATCCGGGCCGGTCCATGTTTTTACCGGTGGCCCTGTCCTCATACCAATTGACTTGTCCATTTTCGCCCTGTGCTTTCATCCAGCGTACCAGATCGGCGCGCTGACTCCGAGTCGTCTGCTGCGTCGTACTGACGCGCAGATAAATTGCAGTTTGCTTTTCCATAACTCAATTTCTCCGTTTCAATAATCTTCCGGTAGCATGATCGTAATAACCGGTTCCCCATTATCACCCGGTCCGCAGATTGCCCACAGTGTCACAATGTGTCGATTCCGGTTGCCGGGACCGTTCTGAAAAAATGCCTGGAAGGTTATCTGCGGTCCGCGTTTACCGTTTTGACGTATTTCAATATGCAGCATCCATAGCAAGTCCCACAAGCGCCCCTCGAAGTCCTGACCGTAGGATTTAGCC
>CAZNQT010000108.1:0-11099 GCA_964574885.1 uncultured Pirellulales bacterium | reverse complement strand
GGGTGGCAGCCACCGAGTCTTCGAGGTGGATGGGTGTACACCATCCACTTCGCTTCGCTCAGTGGCTGCCACCCGCGGAGCGTCCGATACATGGAAATCTGATTTATACCCTCATAAAATAGTATTGGATAACCAGGAAATATCCCTCCCCTGAGAGCGACTACCCCGATGAGAGAGGAATAAATAAACATATACAAATGAACGATTTATGGTTATCCTGCTAATTTGGAAAGTAATTATGAATAACTATAAACATCCAGGCAAGAAGATGTTCGATAATCCACGAATAGCAAACCGGACGGTAGCGGTTCTTTTAGGTATAATGGCCCTCCTGCCAATCTGGCATTGCCGAGGCGCAATGGCGAATTCTGCGGAATCGCCGTCGGCCGATTCCACCGCCGTTATCATCGCAATCAATCCGGCGCTCACTTCCGCCGGTCTGTCGGTCGTCACCCAACAGATCGACGAAGCCCTGAAAAAAAAATGCCAAACCATCATCTTCGAATTTTCCGGACGGGGGATTTCCTTCGAAGGATTCCGCGACCTGGCCCAGAAAATTATCGATCTGACTAATAATAATGGGATTCGCACCGTCGCCTATATTCCCCGAGAAGCCAAGCAAATGGAAATGTTGGCCGTCTATGCGTGCAGCGAGATTATCGCCAACGAGCTCGCTCAGTTGGGTCAGGTTATTCCTCCAACGCAACTGCCGGAACCATCGGCGCCGCGCGTCGATTATGACGAACAATCAATCCTGAATTTAATAGAAGAACTGGCCCGTTTAACTCACCGAAATCCTTTGCTCGCTCGTGCTATGACCCAGCGTGCGACCACTCTTACGGAAATTCGTCGCCAGGGAAGTACCCAAACCGAACTGGTCGATCAGAACGGGATGAGCGAATTAAGTAAACCGGGTAGTCCGCCCTGGGAGAAGGTCCGCACCTGGGTCGATTCCGGTTCGGTATTGCTTCTCACCGGCAGCCAGGCAAAGGAATTAAAGTTGGTCGCCCTTTTCGCCTCCAGCCGCGAAAACCTCGCGGAAATCCTGGGCGTTAAACTTCTGAAATTGGAATCAACCCAAAAAACCGCCGCCCGGAATGAACCGAACCAACCCCGGGCCAAAGTCAGACCTGATCCCGCTCAAGGGAAACCGCCCAAAGCCGTCGTAATCACCGTTGCCGATATGATCGATCCCGGTCTGGTCGAATCCCTCAAGCGGCGTACCGAATTCGCCATCGATCATGGCGCTACCATCATTATTTACGAAATGGACACCTTTGGCGGTCGCGTCGATAGCGCCATCGAAATCTATGATTATTTCCTCAAAGACGTCGGACGCCGGGCCCGCACCGTTGCCTATATCCCCACCAAAGCCATCTCCGCCGGCGCCATGATCAGCGTCGCCTGCCAGGATATCGTCATGAAACGCAATACCCACATCGGCGATTGCGCCCCGATCCAGATGGGCGGCAGCATTGAAGGCGTCGAACGAGAAAAGATCGAAACGGTCCTGCGCTCGTATTTTCGCGATGCCGCCGAAGAGAACGGTTACCCGGAGGCGCTCTGTGTAGCCATGGTCTCGGCGCATCTCGAAGTCTGGCGGGTGAAAAATCTCGAAGACGGCGCCTATGGCTATTTCGAAACCGAAGATTTGCTTAATAAAGAGTACCCCTGGGACGTTTCGAACAAGGAACTGATTTGTAAAAAAGATGAAATTCTCACGTTGAACGACAAGGACGCTCTTAAATACGGCATCGCCCGCGCCGTCGTCGATGGTTCGGATAAACAAGCACTCGATCAGACTCTGGCGTTTCTCGAAAACCGCTACGAGATCAAGATCCCCCGACCCGTCGCCAGGATGGATACCAACTGGTCGGAGGAGTTGGTGCGCTGGCTGACCGGTCCGGTCGTTTCCGGCATCCTGCTCATGGTCGCTCTGTTGGCCATCTACATCGAATTAAACACCCCGGGACTGGGATTGCCCGGCGCTGTCGCCGTTACTGCCCTGGTGATCCTTTTTGGCAGTAAATTCCTGATCGGAATGGCCAACTGGTGGGAAATCGCTGTCTTTGTCATCGGTCTGGGGCTGTTAATCCTCGAAATCTTCGTCATACCCGGTTTCGGTATCGCGGGAATCTCCGGCATCCTCCTGATTCTCTTTTCCCTCGTCGCCATGATGGTCCCCAATTCTCCCGGCAACCTGCCCGTTCCCTCCGCGCCGTTCGAGAAAGAGATGTTCGAAAAACAACTTCTCTGGACGGTAGTAGGGTTCTTGTTGTTTGTAACCGCGGCGTATTTCATCGGTCGCTATTTCCATCGGATGCCGGTGACCAATCGTCTGGTGCTGCACGCCCCGATCGACCCGGCCGCCGTTCGGGGCGGCGGACAACCCGCTCCCGCGCCGGAGTTCCCCGTCAAAATTGGTCAAACCGGCGTCGCCCTGAGCCCCCTGAGACCCTCCGGAAGCGCCAAATTCAACGCCTTTCGACTCACAGTCGTCACGCGCGGAGAGATGATCGAGGCCAAACGAGAGGTCCGGGTAATCGCCATGGACGGCAACAGCATCGTCGTCAAGGAAATACCTCAATCCGAGGATGTGTAACGGTACGCGTGCCTGCTGATAACGACCTATAGGGTCGGGGGGATAACAACACCCGCCTTTTGAACTACTATAATAAGTTAGGTGCCGCTATGTTTGAGTGGACGATCTTTTATCGTTTGCTGAATCTGCCCGACGATGTCGCGTCGCCCACTTACTATCATCTCCTGGGCCTGAAACCCCAAACCTGTACTGCCGCCGCGGTGCAAGAGGCCCTGCAGGAGCGAAAAAAACGTTTACGACAAAATATCCCCGGTCCCCAGTTCATCCCCCTCGTCCTACGGTTTGAAACCGAACAGCTCGAACCCGCCGCCGAGGTCCTCGCCGATCCCCAAAAGCGCGCCGAGTATAACGAGCAATTAAAAGAGCAGGCACGCCAAGGAACCGCCGACTGGGTGAAATCAGAACGAAATCTCGTGATTCAAAAAGCGCGAAAATTAGTTCACGCACATAGTAACGACGACGGCACCCTCGACGAGGAACAGCGGCCCCTCCTGGCGGAAAAACTCATACGGTTAGGATTCTCCGCGGGCGACGTCCGGGTGTTGTTTGAGGGAATTCCCACGTCGGGAGCCGAGATCGCACCTTCGAAGGAACTGGAAATCGAATTCTTAAGCAACGCCATCGAAATGGCGATTTCCCATGGCGGCTTGGCGGATGAGGATGAATCTCGACTTATGAACCTGGCCGATCACCTGGGGATTGATCCCGCCCACGCTCGTAACTTAATCCAAAACCAACTTTCACAAACCACCGCCGGCCCACCCAACTTGAGCGAAAAACAGACTGAATTCCAGGATAGTAGCCAACAAAATGATCCTTTCCCCGTGGTAGATACCGGCGAAGATTCACAAGTCTTTGTAGTTACCGAGGTCGTCGATACGGAAGAACCCGCGCCGCCGGCCATCGTACAAATTCCCCCCCCGGTCCCACCGGAAAAAGCCGGCCCCGTTGCCTCGGCGCCGGAACGTTTTGCGCCGCTAAAAACTCCTCCAAGAAAAACATGGCATCAAGTCTTGAAAATCCTGGTGCCCCTGTTGGTCTCCGGTGGATTTATTGCGTTTCTCGTCATGAATCTGAAAAATCCCATCGTCCCCAGGGCCCGACGTCAGACGCCATCCGATTCGCAAACCACTCCTTCCTCTGACACTTCTTCCGCCGAAACGAAAGATACCAACCATAATACCGTTCCCATGCCACCGACTCCGCACCCTTCGACGACTCCCACCTCTAAAAACGCTTCCTTCGCTCCCTCCGAAATCGTGAATCGAATACAACGGTCCTATTCAACCACCGGGGCGAAAGACCAGTTGCTGACCGATCTGGCGGTCACCATGTTGGCCTGCCGCGAATACGCCTATAGCTTTGTCGGGAACCGGCCCGTCTCCTGGCGTCGCCTAAACCGAATTCTCGAGGCGCAAAATCATTCCGAGCGGGCGGCGCTGTTAACGGAAAATGTTCAGTTGCCCGTGGATGTTTCCCCCACGAAAACATCTCACGATCCGCCGGATCCCGAATGGCTCAAAACCCTTACGAAAATGCTCTCGCCGCATCAACCGAAATCCGTGCAATATCGGGCCATCGAAGAACTGGCCGTGGATGGCTCGGCCCAGGCGGCCGATATCCTCATGAAGGTATTGGAGAGTAAAACGAGACTCGAGGAACCGTTGATTACCCGCATCCTGCGGGCCCTTGAAAACACGGACGATCCGCAGATCCCTTTACGTTTGGTGGACCTCCTGGAGAATCCTCCCCACCGCTCGTACGTCCAACCGATTTTGTTGACGTTAATCCAGTTGAGCAGCCGCTCGCAGGACGTCCTGAAGCAACGCAATGCGATCCTGCCCTTCGTGCACACCAGCGAGCAACGTAAGGAGTGTGCCCAATGGTGGAGAGAATACTTCACCCAGCGTCATCCCTATATCACCCAAAACCAGAATCCCCTTGCCGCCGGTGGGTACTATCCGGGGCCTGCCGGCTCTTCAGATTCCCTGCCCCAGGACATGACCCCCCAAGACGCCCAATTACTCAAACTCACCGCCCTGGTCGCCCATATCGCCGACACTGCCGCTGACGCCCTGGATCAACGGAAATGGAACAACGAATCGCCTCCGGCCCCAGATCCCGAAGACACTCAAACCATTCACGCTGCCAAAAACGTCGCCCGGCAGTTACAAGATTCGCTGGCTAAACTCACCGCCGCTCACCTGCACCTGGTGCGCTCCCATCCCCGAGCCAAAGAATTCACCCGGAAAATCGACGCCATCGAAATTACAAAACAAACCCAATTCCTGCTTTCGGAAAACAATTTGCAGCAAATCGTAGTACATCTGGAAATAACCGGCCGATTATTAGAGATTTTAATCAAAGAAATGGATGAAACCGGGCAATCTCCCGTGATTTTAAACCAAATACGCCTCCAAAAACAATCCGCCCTGACCGACGGCGCGGTGGTCGCACGCCAAAGGGCCTACTATAATCTGTTGTTGTGGGATTTTTTAGTATCCCAACTGGCGGGTTCGTCCGCAAGCGCGATATAAATAATGATGAGACTGCAATTGAAAACGTTTTTAACGTGTATCTCAGGATGCATTTTTACGCTGCTGGGGATCCTGGCAGTGCGGGGAAATCCTCAAGGTGCGAACTCACAAACCCGATTGAAATCTCGAAATTACCATCAGGTCGGTTCGTCAGGCGGGCGGATCAATAAGGTGGATTTTCAAATCAATTACGCCATTTTTCTGGGTAAGCGTACTGAACATGTCAATGTGATCCTCTCGGTTCCCGGCTCCTTCCCGGATCGGCAGAAGGTCTATGATCTGCAATACTCGCAGCCGCCGGAACGAACCTGGCAGAATAATGAAATTACTTATGCGGATTTCCGGTTCGACAACTCGAAAAGGCAACACACCCTGCGGATTTCCGGCAAGGTGGATATCTACCGCTACGATTTGGCTACCGCGATTGCGCAGGGGACCAGGGCATTGCCGGCGAATCCGGACGTACAGAAATTTCTGGTTTCGGCGCCGGGTCTGGAATGCGAATCGGAACCGATCCGACGGATCGCCGCCCAAATTCCGGCGGGAAATCAGATTGAGCAGATAAAAAAAATTCACCAATACGTCACCTCACATCTGAAGTACGTATTTATCGAGGAGTCCCGCGGTGCCTTATGGGCAGCCCAGAGCGGCAGAGGGGACTGCAATGAGTATGCGTCGCTGTTTGTGGCCCTGTGCCGGGCCAAACGAATACCGGCGCGTCTGGCGTTCGGCTATAGTACGTCCTGGACGAACACCCCGCGACATGCGTGGGCCGAAGCCTATCTCACCGGGTATGGCTGGGTGCCCTTCGATCCGTCATTTAATAAACACCCCTTTAGCGATCCCACGAAACTAAAGCCCATTTATTTTTATCTTTCCCGCGATCGCTCCGATCCGATTTCGCAGGGCGGTTTTGAACTACGGTACGCTGGAGATCGACCGATGGTCACCCAGACCTTTACCGTGAACGACCAGATGATCGACACGATCGGCGCCGACGATCCGAACGAGAGAAAATTTCTGGATTCTCCCTTGTATGCCTCCCTGGAGCGACAGCGCCGGATTTTTGAGTTGGGACAAAAATTACGCAACGATCCCTTGGATATCAAGACCGCGCAGGAGCTTTCTCACTTGCGCGAGCAACAGCAACGGGATCGGCAATCGGCCTTGAAAGCTCTGATCCTGGGTTTGCAGGCCTATCAGGCGGAGCGCTACATTGCGGCGGCCCGGTGGCTGGAGAAAGCCATCCAGTCTCCTCATGTCCAGGACCTGGCCCACACCTATCTGACTACGCAAACCCTGGAACAGATCCGCGCTACCTGTCATCAAATGAACACCCAGACTCTGTGTCCGGTTTGCGGAGGTACCCATAGAGCCGATTGCAGTACCTGCCAGGGTACGGGATTTGTTCTTTGTCCGGAGTGTAAAGGTCGCGGCGAACATCGCCACCCCGCTTTCAAGCGCCGACCGCCCGGGTATCGGGGAAAAATTCCTATGATCCCCTGTCCTACCTGCAAGGGACTGGGACAGATCCCGTGCGCAACCTGCCAGGGGTACGGCGAAGTCAAATGTCCGCACTGCTCCGACCAGGCGGCGCTTGTAGATCCGGTAAAAAAGGAACGTCTGGCCCACGAAATCAAAACGCTGACCCAGGCGGTTCGTTACTACCAGGCCGGCGGCATCGACCTGAACGCGCCCATTGCCGGGTTGCCCTATCGATCTAATTGATTATGGGGAAGGTTGTCAGGAACCTTGATTCATTTCTTCCAGCCAGACGAACTGATAGGGCTGTAGATTCAGGATTATTTCGCTAAAGTTCAGGAACACCTCTTGCAGCATGCCAGACTCTGATGATTTCAATGATTTGTTGCTTTGCATTCAATCGATATACAATTCGACAGGGTTTACGTATGAGTTCCTGAATCGTAGGATCACGAAATTCAGGCACAACACGGCCCGATTCCGGAAAGCGGATCAGATTCTCAACGGCGTGGAAAACACTCGTAATAAAGCGATGAGATACATCCGGGTGAGTTTCAGCAATATAGGAGGATAGTTCTTTAAGGTCTAGGCGAGCAGAAGGAGGCCCAAATCAGTTTGTAAGCCATTCCGCAAATTCCTCCTTGAGCTTTTCATGGGGAATCCCCTTGCCTTCATCCAATTCGCCCAGTCCCTTGTGGATCGCTACTATAAAGTGAATGCGTTCCAAAATATCCTCCCAGGATGCATCCTCGGGGAGTTCATCAATGGTCTTAATCGCTGTTTCTTTCGTCGTCATATTCTTATTGTATCATACATCGACCATGTTTGCAACAACCTTGTAACCACATTAAAGACAAAAGGTTAGCTCCGTATGGTGTGCAAAGCACATCTTTATGATTTCAGCGGGCAGTGCCCACCCTACTGAAACTATGTCACAACCAGGTAAAAACAAAGTGTTCGCGTAGGCATGGTACCCGTCGAATGCATGTGATGAGGATTCGTGCGTACCTACGGCACGCGGTATTCTTACGCTACCCGTACCCCGCCTCTGAAGAGAGCGGGCTATTATCGTTCGATCCCTACGGGATGTAACCCCCCCGGCACCGGTCCGGGGGCTAATCGTTGGAAGGACATGCCCACGCGAGCATGAGCATGGCTGACACAGGGAAAAATCAGGGTATAATATTATCAGGACGAGCCAAACGGAGATTCCGCGATGAAAAAACTCATACTGATTCTAGCCGGTAGTATGATCCTGCAAAACCTGAGTTGTTACAAGATCACCATTGGCGGCGATGATAAAAAAAAGGAATCCTCTTCCACGCGCTATCGTTCCTCCTCAAAATCCTCCCCCCGCTCGTCGGAAGTAAGCACGTACAGCCGCATCGTTGCTCAACAAACGCGCGCCGCCGCCCGCGAAAGCGACACGGGCAAAAGCTTCGCCGACATCGCCGCCGAAGTCGCCGGCAATATCTTCCTCGGCGCCGAAAAAGGCGCCATCTTTTACTCCTTCGACGTCCTCGCCAAACCAAACGAATCCATACAACTCGACGTACGACTCCAGGATTCCAAACTCCGCAGCGTCGCCGACGCCCGGATCGGATACTATGTAAACGACCAGCAGATCGGCGTCGCGGTTACCAATCGCGACGGCCTGGCAGAATGGGATTGGAAATCACGCCGGGCCGGCGACTATGAATTCACCGCCCGGATCCTCACCCTGCCCGCAGGCAGCGATCCCGAGCTGCAGCAGGTCGCCCCGGTTCCCCTGTTCGTTATGGTTCGCACACCCGATACGAAATTTGTCGTCATCGACCTCGACCACACCCTCGTGGACTCGAGTTTCTTCAAAGTACTCATGGGTCTGGGTCGGCCGATGCCCTACTCCCAACAGGCAACCCAACGGATCGCGAAAACATACAGCATTATCTATTTGACCCATCGCCCCGACTTGATGACCCATCGCAGCAAAGTCTGGCTGCGCCAACAAGGCTATCCACCCGGCGTCTTACTCGTGAGTAAAATGTCCCAGGCCCTCGGCGACAGCGGCCCCTACAAAACCGCCCGCCTCGCCGCCTTGAAGGAGTCGTTCCCCAATCTCAAAATCGGCATCGGCGACAAAATCTCCGACGCCCAGGCCTACCTCGAAAACGGTATGGAATCCTATCTCATCCCGCACTACGACGATGACGATTCGGAAGACCTCCGCGACATGGCGCGCGAGATCCGTCTGCTCACCGTCTATGGTCCCGTCCAGGTCGTCGGCAACTGGCAGCAAATCGAACAGGGGATCTTCGCAGGGAAACGATATCCCGCCGACCGCTTCGCCCAATGGCTCGACGAACGAGCTCGACTCTACGATCAACTCGAACGCCGCAAGAAACGCGACAAACACGATGAAGACCATTGAGATTTACTTCGTCAAAAACTTATATATCGTGGTCGATTGATACGTATCGCCCGGTTTCAAAAAGACCGACGGGAAGTTAGGCTTGTTCGGCGAATCCGGAAAATGCTGCGTCTCCAGGCAGAACCCGTAGTGTTTTTTATACGCCTGCCCGCCGCGACCGATCACCGAACCATCCAGGAAATTACCGGTATAGAATTGAATCCCCGGCTGCGTGGTGAAGACTTCCATCTCTCTTCCCGTCGTCGGTTCGTACACCGTGGCGGCCAGAGACAGCTCGTTCTCTTTCTTCTTATTGAGCACAAAGTTATGATCGTAGCCCTCGCCCAGTTTTTTGATGCCGTCGCCGATCGCCGTCGGTTTCCTCAGATCAAACGCCGTCCCTTTGACGGACCGGATCTCGCCCGTCGGAATCAATCCCTCATCCACCGGAGTATAGCTGTCGGCATTGAGGGTAATTATATGCCCGAGGATATCTCCCTTACCGACAAAATTAAAATACGTATGATTCGTCAGGTTCACCGGCGTGGTCTTATCCGTTTTGGCTTCGTAATCGAGCCGCAGTTCATTATCACGGGTCAGCGTATAAATCACCGTACAGTTCAAATTCCCCGGATAGCCCTCCTCGCCGTCCTTGCTGAGATAGGTAAACTTCACCGCCACGCCGTCCGCCGTCTCCATCGGATCCGCATTCCAAACGACTTTGTCGAATCCCACCAGTCCGCCGTGCAGATGATTCGGTCCGTTATTCGTCGCCAGCGTATATTCCTTCCCGTCAATCGTAAATTTACCCTTGCCGATCCGGTTCGCATACCGGCCCACAATCGCTCCAAAATACGGATGCCCTTTCAGATACCCGTCTAACGAATCAAATCCCAGCGTCACTTCGCCCGGTTTGCCTTGTCGGTCCGGAACCTCCAGCGACACCAGGATTGCCCCGTAGGTCATGATCCGCGCCTGCATGCCATTCCCATTGCTCAGCGTATAAATATCCACTCGTTGTCCGTCTTTCGTCTTGCCGAATGGCTTCTTCTGCAAATCCATCATACCCGATTCCTTCCCCGCGCCGCTAAAGCTGTCGCACGAACCTAAAAGACATACCATGACACCCATTAATCCCAATACCGCCGGAAACCGTAATTTCATTACTTGCATAACGCACCTTTCTGTAAAATATAGCTAAAGATTCACGCTATCTTCCTTACGCAGCACGGGACCGCCGGGATCGATGATAGAAAAAAGCACCGAGGGCGGCAATCATACCGGCCAGCAATCCGAATAACGCATACGTAAACAAATCGAACCAAAAACCCTGGTAGATTCCCAGAAACGCGTGGGAAGAACCGGCAGGATTGAGCAAGCGTTTGGAAAACATGATCAGGTTGCCCAGCATGGCCATGCCTCCCAGTAGCGGAATCAAACTGATCCGTGAGAGCTTGTGGTTTTCGGTATAACCAATCACGGTATCGAACAAAATCCCCACTACGCCAATCAGAGGCAGTCCCAGTAAGCCGCCGGCCATATGCCCGCCTAAGGTATAACAGGTAAACGCCGACGCCAATGCCCCGGCCGTCGTGCCCGCTTTGCATTTACCGAGCAGACGCGCTAAAAGCACCGGCGTCATCCAGAACAGAGCCTTATGACCCGACAGGCCCAAACCCAGTTTCACGTGCGCGACAAACACGCCCGCCATGACGCCCACCGAAATACTCGCGATCAGCATACGAACCTGCTGACGAACCGCGGGATTATGTCTCCACGCGGCGCTTTTTCCGATCCACAGGAATCCACGCATGATTCGCTGCACTCCATTCTATCCATAAAACCGGTTTTCCGTTTTTCAGTCGTGGCCGCACCCAACCCAACGTCTCATAGAAATCCGTCGGCTGAGGCTGACGATCCGTTATTCTATAATGAAGTTCTATCCCCATACAGAAAAAAGTTTCCGCCTCCACGCGATCCGGCAGCTCCCGCAGGCCCGGCAGATCGATAAATCTCCCTTTATTCCCCTCCGATCGCAGCCCCACGGAAGCCAGGGCGCCGATCACCCCCAGATTATCCCCCCCTAATC
>CAZNQT010000107.1:0-11134 GCA_964574885.1 uncultured Pirellulales bacterium | reverse complement strand
TTGTTATACAGATATAATTCCGTAACGTCCGACGGCGATAAGGCCCGACCGTACAGGCGCACCTCGTCGATCTTGCCGTCGAACTGTTTGTATTCGTCAACGGTTCCGCTGCTATGATTAAAACCACAGCCGATATAGGAATTATGCTGAGAGGCGCCGGCAAGGTCGTAGCCGTCGGGTATGGGATCTGGGCCACCTGGCACACCGTTGACGTAAAACTCATAAGAATCCTCCTGACCGTCGATATATAAGCGCAGGGCGTCGCCGTCGCGCATTCCGACGACGTGATGCCATTGACCGTTATCGACGGCGGCGCTACTGACGACCTGTACCTTGGTGGCGTCGTCATCGGTGGTAAGGACCAGCCTTCCACTGTCCTCGACGGGATTCTCACCTATGGCCAGGACATATCGGATGCCACCGGTTTCATCGCCTCCGTTGCTGAAGATATTGCTTTTGGTGGAAGCGGTGGATTTGACCCAAGCGGCGATGGTCCAGTCGCCGGTGCTGAAGTTGTGTTCCGTTGCCGCACCCAGCGAGATATAATTCTGAGCCGGATCCGAAAAGGTATAACCGCCGGGCCAGGGAATGTTCAGACTCTTACCGGAAATCAACGGAGTATCAGCGTCATAACTGACGCTGCCAACGATGGTTCCATTATTATGGTTGACAGATTGATCGGCAACATTGTCATCGCAGTTCCAATAGCCCGCCAATCCGGTGATAATATCCGCCTGGGCGATAGTAGCGGTCAGGCCAAATATAAGCAATAAAAGCAGTCGGTGTTTGGGTATAAAAATCATCGTAAAGAATCCCTCCTTATCCGTTCTTATTCCGTATCGGTTAATTTGCCATGGTAAATTATTACGATTATATCAATTATAACATTTTCCTCCTCATTCATATTAATTATGGCCTGAATATCCCCTTGCTTCAAGGTTCATTCATAATCTTTTAAAAAGATGCTCACAGTTACGATTTTATAACAGAAATTAATAAAAAACTAATCTTCATTGCCGCAAATAATCCTCTAGCATAAATCTAACAAATACAAAATTTATCTGTCGTTTGGATACGACTTGACATTGAAACTATTGAATGGAAAGGCATCTGGATACATATTTTCATTTCTAAAAACTTTGATTTATTGTCCTATACCAGCCAATCGGTTTATAGCATACACTGGACAAATCTTCACGATTATTGAGATTAACCCATGTCAGTTCCAAACAGGCAACATTCTTCAGATCAACTTGTTGATCCCCGTTATAGTCACCATCGGTGGGAGTGCCGCTATTCCAGCTAAAATAAGAGATCAATTCAGAAGGTTCTTGTGTAAGGTAGTGACATTCCTGCGTAGGAATGCTGTATTTCTTGCCCCCTAATGTAAATCTATTCTACAGAACTACGTATCTTCTCGGGGATTATAACCGAACGAAAAATTAGGTAATAACTTATGAATTAGGTAGTAATCAGAGTAATATTGGATGGCTCGGATATAACATCTACGACATATTTGCGACAATGTTTGCGACATCCTACTGTGACATACTGTGACAGGAATCTATGAAACATTATGATAATCGTATTTTACAGATAATTCCTTCGTCAGCGTATTCTTTTCCCAATTCTTGCTGGTAGAAAAGGCGCGCCGTATTGAGGCTTTGACATACATTTTGAAACACATTATTCCATCATTTCATAACATCCTGTCATAAAGAAGAATTATTTACGTCGGCATTAAATCGTTTACGTTGCGGCTGGGACCGGTCAGCCAGGCAGCGATAGGGGGCATAAAACTTACTACAGCCCATCATTACGATTGAAGAGTTTGCTTCTAAGTGTTGATAAATCGGTCACATTCGTCTAAAATCCCTTTAAAAATCAGTCAAGTGGAGTAAATACTATTGAAGATCTTGATGGTTTAGGTACCTAAGATAGCCGATGACCACATTTGGGATTCAGAGACTTTTAATCATGAAATACACATTAAAATATATATTTCGGAATGAAGTAAGAGAGATATTTAAATACTTCACCTCTTTATTTGGGATACGCATAGCATTCTTTTCGGTAGATGGTGAGGAACTACAAGTGGGGCTGGACAAACCGATCTGCATATATTGCCAAATGCTTCGTAATCAATTAAAATGCGACCGTGTATGCTTAGATTGGGATCAAAATAAGCGTAACCAAGCAGAGCAAAAACGGGAATTGATTTCCTATCAATGCCATGGTGGAATGCTCGAAGCCATTATGCCCATTTATTATTCCGATAACCTGGTTGGATTTATCATGATTGGACAGTTTCGGTCTCCCGAGCAGAAGATCCCGACCAAATACCTGAAACAGTGGCAAAAAAAGTTTGGAACGCAGGATTTGGCTGAGGCATATAAGGAAACCCCCTGTCTGCGGCAGGAACATATCGATGATATATTGGGATTATTTTCGTCTTTAGTGAAATATATTACTTCCCACCGCATGATAGCACCTAAAGAGTTAGATAACATCTTCAATCTGGTGTCGTATATAGAAGAACATCCAGAAGAAAATCTGAGTGTATCTCATGCCGCAGACCTTGCCTGCTGCAGTACTTCCACGTTGACCCATCAATTTAAAAAGGCCACCGGAAAAAGCTTCAAACAATTTCAAATTGACGTCAAATTTAAAAGGGCCAAAGAATTATTCCAGGCAAATCCCTCCTTAACGATTCGTGAAGTCGCCTATAAACTTGGTTTTGAAGATCCGCTATATTTTTCCAAGTTGTATAAAAAGCATTATGGGCAATCTCCCAAATCTCATTTGAAAAAAGAATAGCTATCCTTGCACGTGTACTAAAAACTATTCCCGTAATTACCTTCCCAAACCTATCGGAACTTAGGTATAGGTATTTTTGCTGAATATTGCCGGATATTCCATGTATTTTGCCTGTTAATCCATAGGTTCTCTGCCGGCATTATTCGATAATAAAAATAAGATACCGTGCTCTGAGCACAATTTAATAGGATCATGAAATCATGGATATTTAGTTGCATCGTATTTAGTTATCGAAAATGTCTATGGGTTTACTGTAATCACATTGTGGGAAGTGAAGGAGAAAAACAATGAAGAGGAAAAAGTGTATCGGTGGTATGATTTTGGTTGTGTTAACTTCATTCGTTTGTTGCAGTTATGCCGACACGATTGGACATTGGCGTTTGGATGAATCATCGGGTACAACCGCCTTTGACAGCGTCTTTATCCAGCATGGTACACTTGAGGGAACGCCAGTATGGCAACCTGCCGAAGGGATCGAGGGTGCGATTCAATTAAACGATAATCTGGATCGTGTGTTATTGCCGAGTATCGATATTGGTTCGAGGTTTACGGCGATGGCCTGGGTGAAACCAGATAATGGAAACCAATCCTGGGCAAGATTGCTGACCAGTCAATATAAAAATGGTTTTTATCTTGGTACATATAGTAATTCCGGGGAATGGATGTTCATTGTAAATAATACCTGGTCTTTACACGCTGGAACGGCGGCATCCGGCGTATGGCAGCACGTTGCCGGCGTTTTTAACGGTACGTACGCTGAATTGTTTGTCAATGGTGTCTCGGTAGGAGGGCCGATAGCCATGTCTCCTCCGTCGGTTCCGGACCAAGTTATAACGATCGGCCTGGAAGCGGGGAATACGACGGATGCTTCCATACAGGGTCTGGTGGATGATGTTGCGATCTTTAATGAAGCGTTATCCGCCGCGGAGATACTGGACATTTATAACCATGGGGTCGCCGGCAAATCCATCAATGACTGGCAGGCCGACAATCCGCAACCTCAAAATTATGAAGCGGATGTGGATACGAGTGCCACCTTGCAGTGGACCTCTGTAGTCGATCCGAACATCGTTTCTCACGTACTCTATCTGGGCACCAATCCTTTGGATGTGTTTGTCTCCGTAGCAGATGACCCAAACGGAGATACGACCGTTACGGTCTTACCGGCGGAGACCACGAATCATACGCCGGATGGCCTGCTTACGGATACGACGTATTATTGGCGGGTGGACGAGAGAGACGCCGCCGCCGAAGTGATCTCGCGAGGAGCGATCTGGGCATTTACTACTGTGCTTACCCTTCCCGAGATCGTAACGCAGCCGGCAGACCAGTTGGTAGAGGCAGGGGATACCGCTGTCTTTACGGTTGTTGCGGATAATGTACTGAGTTATCACTGGTGCAAAGGAACGCCGGGTTCCGGCACGGAACTGCTGAGTACGGATCCTAATTACACCGGGGTTGAGAGCCCGACCTTGAGCGTTGTAACCGCAGAGCCGGATGACGTAGGTACGTATTATTGTAAAATCACTAATGGAGCCGGTACGATCGAATCTGAGGCAGCCAAATTGAGAATAATTGAACTCGCGGGTTACTGGAATTTGAATGGCAATTTGTTAGATTCCGTCGGCGACAACAATGGCGTAATGACGGAGCCCAATTTTGCTAATGGTGTCGGCGGTACCCAGGGACTGATTTTCTTTGGTGATAGAGCCATGGAAATTGCCGATACGAATGCCTTTAACTTTGCCGTAACGGAGCCCTTTAGTCTTGCGTGTTGGATCAAAGGTCCTCCCGGCGATGGAACCATGCGGCCGGATGGGGTTCGACACATGGACGATGCGTTAATCAGTAAAATGATGCCTACCTCGCCATATAGCGGGTATGAACTTCATGTAAACCGAGCCAATAATGGTGGATTAGTGACGTTTTGGGTAATCTCGGCGTACGGAACGGAAAACATCGAAGTGGACAGTGCTTTAAGTGTTTTGGATGATACCTGGCACCATGTCGTAGCGACGTACGATGGAAGTGCATCGGCTGAGGGCGTCAAAATCTATATTGATGGCATAAGTGACGCTCTGACGGTAAATCGTGACAACCTGACTACTTCGGGCACGAGTACCAATGACGTATCGTTAACTATGGGAGCTCGTAGTGGAGCAACAATGCACCTGCTCGAAGGGCAACTGGATGACGTTCGCGTTTACAACTATAGTTTGTCCCCCATGGAGGTTGCGCAACTCTACTCTGGCATTGCAGGTTCGTACTGCTTGGATCGACCCGCTTTGGATCTGAATGGCGATTGTATAGTCAGTCTTCCGGATCTCGCAGAGTTAGCTGCGCAGTGGCTGGAGTGTGGAATCTATCCGGATTGCTATTAGAGGGAAAAGCAAAAAGAAACGTAAAAACGGCTATAAGGACACGAGTGCTGCTTTGGGAATCGGCAACCTTAGGAGAATTCCGGATTTCCGCCTTTGCGGGACTGATATCACGAACCGTTTTACGTTTCTATTTGACCGTAGGCTTAGTTTAATAGTCCAATAGAAAACTGTAGGAGTAGGAGTCAATCTTCTACTCCTACAGTTATAAAAGCGTATGGGGTTGTAATAATGAGAACGTTAGATAGAGCCTAAGTCTGCAAAGGAATGTTGTTATGAAGTGTAAAAAACTTGGTTTTACCTTAATCGAGCTATTGATCGTAATAGCCATTATCGCCGTATTAGTGTCCATATTAATTCCGGCGTTACAAAAAGCCCGCCAGCAGGCCAAACGCGTTGTGTGCTCTACGAATCTTAAACAAATCGGCATTAGTTTACTCATGTATGGGCAGGAACATAACAATAAATTACCCTTGACGGAATCGGGAGGTTGGCTTTGGGATATTTCGTATCTAACGACGGATTATATCATTAAGACTGGGGGAGACAAGAAAACGTTTTATTGTCCCACCGGCCAGGGTGATCCCGATGATGGGCGATTCTGGCAATATAGCCAAGGATTAGGACCGGGGCAAAGAGCTGGTTCCATTCCGGAACCAACCATGGATCGGGATAGATATTATCGAGTTACCGATTATTTCTGGCTAATGGATTCTGCGGGGGGGAGAACTCCTCCACGCTCGGTAACGGGCGAATTGCAGAAACACTGGATTAAAAAGATTACGGAAAAGTTTCCCGAGGAGGTGGAATGGGTTACGGATGCAACTCTCAGCGATGGACCGGATCGAGAGACCAGCTCTTTTGATCAGGTACCGGGAGGTTCTTATTCGAGTTTTGGGATTTATGATCGCTCGAACCATTTAAGCAATGGGAATTACGGAGAACCGCAGGGAGGAAATATTTTGTATTTATCCGGATATGTCCAATGGCGAAATATCGATACGATGGAATATCGAATCTCTTTTCCTTATCATTGGTGGTAGATTACCCTCTGACTGGTTAGGAACTGAAGGTAACATGAATATATGGAAAAACATGAAGTAGTTAGAACTGTATTACAAGGACGGACGCCGCCTTATGTACCGTGGCATTTTCAGTTTACGAAAGAAGCCATGGATAAATTGAGCGACCATTTGGGGTACGAGGAGAAAGTGGACCATTTCCTGGGAAATCACATTCTCGAATTAGGCTCCGCGTATGGTTTTTTCAGGAATTTGGGAAATAATCGATTCCAGGATACCTTTGGCGTAGTGTGGGATCGAACCGTGGATAAGGATATTGGGATTGTGGAAGGGGGTATGCTTCCGGAACCCAGTATGAAAGAATACCCATATCCTAATCCCACGGACAAACGATTCTTTGAAGAGATTCCGCAGAAAATTAGCAGAAACCCACAGAAATTTCGCGTATTTTATATTGGCTTTTCCCTGTTTGAGCGGGCTTGGTCCCTGCGGGGGATGGAAAATATTATGATGGATTTTATCCTGCACCCCGAATTCGCACATGAGTTGTTCGCCGCCATTACGGACTACAATATCGCCCAGGCCTGCGAAGCCATGAAATATGATATTGATGCCGTCTATTTCGGGGATGATTGGGGGCAGCAAAACGGTTTGATTATGGGATATCCGTATTGGAAAGAGTTTATTTATCCGCAACTGAGCAGACTGTATAGCATGGTGCGAAATGAGGGCAAGTTTGTCGTAATTCATTCTTGCGGGGATGTGGACGAACTACTGGATGACTTAATCGATCTGGGCGTACATTGTTTCAATCCGTTTCAGCCGGAAGTGATGAGTACGTCTCTCTTAGAAGAATATAGAACTAAAATCGCCTTTCATGGCGGCTTATCGACACAGAAAACGCTGCCGTTTGGGACCGTCGAACAAGTTCGCAGTGAATCGGATTATTTATTGCGATTAGGGGCGAAAGGAAGTTATATTTTTTCTCCTGCGCATGCGGTGGAAGGGGACGTACCGATTGAAAATATGCTGGCGTTCATCGAGATGGCCAAAATGCAGGAAAATTATCATGCCGCCAAGCCCATAAGGCGCAGTGTAGTTACGAGTCGTCCGAACCTCGTCCATAACGAAACATCCAAAAAGAAAGATAAAACACAATCCACCCCGTAATTGTATGGATACGATGATTGCTTTTATCATATAATCTATACGCTGCCAAAAAACAACGAGGAAAAAAGATGCATTGTAAAGTCACCCTGATGTTGTTCGGTGTAATGATATTTTTTACCGATGTTATGTATGCAGATTTAATTGGACATTGGCGCCTGGATGAGACCTCGGGCCTTACCGCCTTTGACAGCAGTTCATCCGGATATCACGGCGCCCTGGCAGGGACTCCGACATGGCAACCGGAGGAAGGAATCGGCGGCGCGATCCGGTTTGACGAAGGACTGGATCGCGTCATATTGCCGGCGATCAACGTAGGTACGAATTTTACCCTTATGGCCTGGGTCAAGCCTGAGGATGGCGCCCAAGCCTGGGCAAGGGTGTTGACCAGCAGATATCAGGATGGTTTTTATCTGGGCACCCGAAATGATACGGGAACATGGATGTTTATTGTGAATAACAATTGGTCTTTATCGGGAGGAGAGGCTGTTTCCGGTCAATGGCAGCATATTGCCGGCACATTTGCATCCTCCGACGGCGTCAATGGAACCGCAACCTTGTACGTCAACGGTACGGCCGTTGGCAGTGCAACCATGACGGTTCCCTCTGTTCCCGACCAGATCATCACGATTGGCCTGGAGGCGGATAATACCACGGACGGTTCCATGCTTGGACTCGTGGATGATGTTCGCCTGTACGATGAAGCGTTGTCGGCCGATGAAATCGCATCTATGATGTTATCGCCTGTAATCAAAGTAATGCAAACCGAAGGCTCAACCGTTCTCAGCGAAAACGGTGCGATTCAAGATGAGTTGTTGCTTAGTCTATGGCAACAACCATCGGGTACTGTGGTTGTCAGTCTCGAGGATACGGCCGTTGTGGATCAAATCGAATTCAGCGTCACTCAACTGACATTTACCTCCGAAGACTGGGATATCCCGCGGACGATTTCCCTTACCGCGGTGAATGACACGGTTGTAGAATCGGATCCACATACCGCCCAGATACGGATCGAAGCGACAAGTAATGATCCGAATTTTAATGGGCATGTTGAGTATGAGGTTCAGATATTGGAAGATGATTGCGGCGCCTGGGGATATAATCCCCTTGATGTCAATAAAGACTGTGTTGTGAACCTGATGGATCTATCCATTTGGGCGGCAAACTGGTTGGTTTGCTCATTCCCGAATGAGACGGGTTGCCAAAGATACAACCTTGAGTCGGAAGGAGTAATTCTTCCCACGGCGAATCTTTTACCTCCTATTGAAGCCTTGTTTGATTATCCCGTTAGGGATACGGATATTACCCTGGGGGCGGACGATTGGTATTATCTGATTGGAACAACTGGCTATCCCACCTGGTGGATCACAAACGAGGGTATTCGGCTCTGGCGTTCGCCGGATCTGGTAAACTGGACCCTCGTGGATCAGCCCGGGGATACGGATGGTTTAGTCTGGAGTCTGGAGACCGATGCGACCTGGGCGCAATCTTTTGTGGGCGACAAGAGAGCGGTCTGGGCGCCGGAGTTCCATTATGTCAAAGGGAACTACTGGATCACGTATTGTATGAATTACGGGGGGACCGGATTGCTCAAGAGCACAACCGGATTGCCGGAAGGACCCTATCTCGATGTCAAGACCGACGGTCCCTTGACCAGCCAAATCGACGCTTCGTTATTTGAGGATGATGATGGCAAAGTATATTTCGTCTGGCAGAATGGCAAGATATGGGAAATGAATGAGCAAATGGATGGCTTTGTGGGTTCCTCCCAGTTGCTGCAGCCGGCGAATCATACCGAAGTGGGTTTTGAGGGAGCATTTTTAACCAAAATCAATGGTCGTTATACGCTTTTATGTGCGGAATTCAATAGTCCGGGATCCTACGACTGCATGATTGCCCATGCGGATAATATATGGGGACCGTATGGCAATCGATATATGGCTGTTCCTCATGCCGGGCATAATGTTCTGTTTACCTCTAGAGAGGGAAAACTGTTTTCCACTATGTTTGGGAATAACACGAGAGCTCCTATTCGTGAAAGGCCGGCGTTTTTACCGGTGCAACTCGATGATAATGGATATATAGTTCCGGTGATTCATGATATTCTCGCCGAAGATATTTCTTCCTGGAAGTACACCCTGACTCAACCTGCGGAGAATTGGAATGGCGTATTTTATGATGACTCCGACTGGAATTCCGGCAGTGCCGGGTTCGGAACGATAGAGACGACTAACGCCGTGGTGCGAACCCAGTGGGATAGTGAGGATATTTGGTGTCGCAGAAAATTTACTCTATCGCAAACGAACTACTCCCATTTGAAACTTCGTGTTCATTATGATGAGGATGCGGAAGTATATATCAATGGCGCTTTGGTTGCAACGTTACAGGGGTATTCCCGGAGTTATGTTGATGTTCCTGTCGAAGCAGCGGGGAAGGATATATTATTTATAGGAAACAATGTAATTGCCGTTCATTGTCAGCAATCAACAGGCGGTCAATATATCGATGTGGGACTAGTGAACCAGCCCTGAACCATATAAATCTGGGGAATGTAATCCCGTATTTCACTGATATACATTGGCGAAGATAGCGAGATTCGATAGGATTGGTGCAGTTTGGTGTCAATAAAGCGAGCTTGACGAAGCCATTTTCATATTACAAGAAGTAGTGTTCGATGATCTATGCAAAAAAACAATCTGTGATTTGGTTAACCCTGAATTCGTTCTGGATGGCCGGGGCACTTTGTGCCCAGGCGCCTGAACTGGCTCGACCCTCCGCTGAGCAGCTCTTTTGGCATGACTGCGAAATCGGTATGTTCATCCATTTTGCGCCGAATACTTGGTTGGATCGCGAGGGCGACGATCTGTCGCTACCGTTGGAAAAGATGAATCCGGCGCAATTGGATACCGACCAGTGGGTCGCCGCCGCTGAAGCCATGGGGGCCAAATACATCGTTTTCGTGGCCAAGCATGTGGGTGGATTCTGTATGTGGCCTACGGAGACAACCGATTATTCCGTTAAGAGTATCCCCTGGCGTAAGGGGCGGGGCGACGTCATGGGCGACTTGGCGGCATCCTGCCGCCGAAGAGGCATGAAGCTGGGCGTTTACCTCTCGCCTGCCGACCGCAAGCACGGCGCCGGCGTGGGGGGGCGCTGTCGAACCGAAGAAGAACAAAAACGATACACGGACATCTATCGCCGACAGCTAACCGAGCTTCTGACCAACTACGGCGAGATGTTCGAGGTCTGGTTCGACGGCAGTAATATCATCGAAGTGGGCGACATTTTGAATAAACACGCACCCAAGACCATGGTCTTTCAAGGCCCGCATGCCACAATCCGCTGGGTGGGCAACGAGTCCGGCGTTGCTCCCTATCCCGCCTGGAACTCTCTTAAAGAGGCCGACGCTCGATCCGGCACCGCCACCGCCCGCCATGGCGATCCCAACGGCTCGGCGTGGTTGCCCAACGAATGCGATGCCCGAATCCGCGCCAACTGGTTTTGGAACAGCAGGAACGCATCCACGCTCAAGAGCGTGGATCAGTTGATGGACATGTATTACCGCTCGGTAGGCCATGGCGCGGTGCTCCTCTTAAACCACACGCCGGATACCACCGGCCTGATTCCCAGGGCCGATGTCAAACGCGGCGCCGAGTTCGGCGCGGAAATCCGTCGCCGTTTTGGCACTCCGTTGGCCCAAACTTCTGGCCGGGGCAATGTGCTGGAACTGAACCTCGACCAGCCCCGCCG
>CAZNQT010000106.1:0-11152 GCA_964574885.1 uncultured Pirellulales bacterium | reverse complement strand
GTGGAAACCATGGTCGATGACAAGGTGCGATTGCATTTTGCCGTTCGTGACACCGGGCCGGGCATTCCACCGGAAAAGCAGCAGGCTATTTTTGAGGCATTTCGCCAAGCGGATAGTTCCATGGCTCGTCGCTATGGCGGTACGGGTTTGGGATTGGCGATCTCGTCACATTTGGTGGAGTTAATGCAGGGACGCATGTGGGTCGAGAGCGAAGTAGGAAAAGGGAGTATGTTTCATTTCGAAGCGGTCTTCGCCCTTCAGAAGGATGTATCGATCCAGCCGCCCGTGGAGCTCACGACATTGCACGGCCTGCGCGTGCTGGTGGTGGACGATAATGAGACGAATCGCCTGATCCTCGAGGAGATGCTGCATAACTGGCACATGAAGCCGACAACCGTTGAGAGTGGTCGGGCGGCCCTGGTAGAATTGGACCGCGCCGTCAGCGAGGAAGACCTCTTCCCACTCGTATTGCTGGATGGCATGATGCCCGAGATGGATGGATTTGCGTTGGCCGAACAGATCAGACAGATTCCTGCATTGCACGAAACCATTCTCATCATGCTTTCTTCGGCGGGAAATCAGTGGAGTAGCTCCCGATGTCACGAATTGTGTATTGACCATTGTCTGATGAAACCGGTGAAACAATCGGATCTACTGGATTCGATTATTGAAGCGTTCCGTATCGCGACGGTTGAAGAATTTACTTACCAGAATATCGTCGGAGAAGATACCCCACGTACCACCTCGCTGCGTATCCTATTGGCGGAGGATGGCTTGATAAATCAGAAAGTGGCTATGGACCTGCTCCAACAGCGCGGCCATACGGTCACAGTGGCCAACAATGGCCGGGAAGCCCTCATGACCCTCGATAGGGAGTCTTTCGATGTCGTTCTGATGGATGTCCAGATGCCCGGTATGGACGGATTCGAAGCCACCGCCATCATCCGGACAAAAGAAAAAACGACCGGCGGACATGTTCCCATCATTGCGATGACTGCCCACGCGATGAAAGGCGACCGCGAGCGCTGTCTGGCAGCGGGGATGGATGCATACATCCCCAAACCGATTCGCCCAAAAAGTCTGTACGATGTCGTAGAGAAAACCGCCAAATGTACACCTGTCATTCTTTCCGATCCCTCGGAAATATCTGTTGAACAACCATCCCTCAACCGGGACCAGATCTTGGAACGTGTCGGAGGGAATGTCGAAACGTTGAAGGAGGTAGTGGACCTATTCGCCGTGGAATGTCCGTCGCTGATGCAAAAAATACGCTATGCCATCACGAATGAAGATACCTCGGAATTACAACGGTCGGCCCATACGCTTAAGAGTTCCCTGCGGCTCTTTGGGGCAGAACGCCAAGCCACTGTCGCACTCCAACTCGAGACCATGGGACGTAACCGAAATCTGTCGGGGGCAGAGGAAGCCTGGTTAGCACTGGTACAAGAATTGGAGCAACTTATACCGATGCTCAGGGATTTGAACAAGTCCTGAGCATTTCTATCGTATAGGCCCAGGAAATCTACACATGAAAATATTAATCGCAGATGACGATCCAATCTGGCGTAAGCTCCTACATCAAAACATCCAAAGTTGGGGCTACGAGGCGGTGACGGCCCAGGACGGTCGGCAAGCCTGGAGTATTCTCCAGGAACAAGGGGGACCCCGCATCGCCATCCTCGATTGGTTGATGCCGGAACTGGACGGCATTGAGATTTGCCGCCGTGTCCGCAACAGTCTGAGTCTGCCGTTTATCTATACGATCATACTTACCAGTTGTGACACCGCGGAAGATATGGTGATGGGCCTGGAATCAGGGGCCGATGATTATCTGGTCAAACCAGTGGACTTGACAGTTCTCCGCAGCCGCTTGACGGCGGCGGTGCGGATCGTCAAGGCGGTTCCGCCCCCCCGACAAATTCCCGGCTACGAACTGCTGGGGCGGCTGGGCGCCGGGGCGATGGCAACGGTGTATAAAGCACGACAAATGAGCCTGGATCGAATCGTCGCCGTCAAGGTCCTACCCAAAAAATTCAGCCAAATGCCTAATTTTGTCGAGCGTTTCTATGCGGAGGGACGCGCCGCCGCGAAGTTGAATCATCCCAATATCGTCGCTGCGCTGGACGTCGGCAGACATGGCGATTCCCACTTTTTCATCATGGAATACGTCCAGGGGCATACGGTCTATGAGCATCTGGTCAAGGAAGGACCCTACACGGAAGCGGAAGCATTAGCCATTGCGATTCAGATTGCGAAAGCCTTACATCATGCTCATCAGGCAGGACTCATTCACCGAGATGTCAAACCGAAGAATATCTTGATTACACGGGAAGGGATTGCGAAGCTGGCGGATATGGGCCTGGCGCGGGCGATCAGCGATCGGGAAGCGGCGGAAGCGGAAGCCGGCAAGGCGTACGGTACGCCTTTCTATATTTCTCCTGAACAAATCCGAGGGGTTGTGCAAATTGATTTTCGGGCCGACATCTATAATCTCGGCGCGACTCTGTATCATATGGTCACCGGCAAAGTGCCTTTCGAGGGACCGGATGCTTCCACGGTCATGCACAAACATCTAAAGAAACCTCTCATCCCGCCTGATCATATCAATCCCGAATTGAGTTGCGGGATCAGTGAGATCATCGAATTGTGTATGGCTAAAAATCCTGCGGAACGATATGCAAACACTGGCGAACTGATAGAAGACCTCCAAGCCGTTGCCGAAGGATTATCACCAGTACATGCACATACACTTATGGATTTTTCAGCACTGGCAGCATTGGAGCGAAAGGATGAGAAAGAAAAAGATGAGTCGCTCGAAACGCCAAGCCAAGAATCGATTTTCTCCACGCCCCTATTCTGGATCGCGGTGGCAGGTTGGATTATAGTGCTCTTGCTGCTGGTCCTGGTCATAATGCTCGCATTCTGATTTCAACCCGGATGAGTGTACACATAAGGACGGGATTCTATGGATCAATGAAGCTCACCCACATTTAAATAATCCAAGCAATCAGTGTCATACTTGTAAAAATGAAATTGAGCCTGGTATCGCCACAGCCATTATTCGACAGATGTTTTTTATATATATGCGATCAATTCAGACCAGTGATATTATAATCCACGGCCTTTCGATAACATTGACTATATCTTGCAGAGTGTTATAAAACTTTGGCACTTTAGTGTTTTAGCGGTGAGAAATGCAGGCGGGGACGGTGGCGGTTAGATATTGACATCGTGAACGCGTTTGGCGCCCAGGACGGGATCTTTTTCGAGATACTGTTCCCAATCGGCCATGGCGTCCAGCATGGTTTTTCCACGTTTACAATCCTCGATCGTCATCTTACCCGCGTGCACCAGATCATAATACGGACCGATGTCACTCTGGCGGTACAGATTGGCGAAGTTCTGGTAGAATTTTTCGCGCGGCAGCCGAGTCGGCAGGACGGCATGTAAGGTGTCGAAACAGGAATAGTCCCGGGTAAGCAGATCCCCAAATCTGCTGCGGTACAGATTGGTGCCCGGCAGTGGCGTAAGGACGGTGAACTGCGTGTGCGTAATTCCTTTTTCGCTGACGTAATCACGAAGTTGTTTGAACTCATCCTCCGTCCAGTCGGGATCGACGATGAACGCGCCCCAGATAATCACACCGTTATCCTGTAAGATTTCAATCGCCCGGTTGTTCACATCGATTTGGCAGGATTTATTTACCCGTTTGAGCATGGTGTCAGAAACACCCTCCAGTCCCAGCAGCACCGCATACAAACCGTTGTCCACCCATTTTTCCACCAACTCCGGATGTCGTACAATAGAATCCGTACGACATTCCATCGAGAATCGCATATTCAAATCTTCCGCCTGGATCATATCGGCGAGGGCGTGTTCCCGACGGTGGTTCATCAGAAAATTATCATCCACAAAGGTGATATGATCGGTGGGGATCTGGGTAATCTCCGATAGAACGCGCTGAGGCGACATCTGGTTCGTACGACCATGGTAGAATTCATGCACACTGCAAAAGTTGCAGCGGTAAGGACAACCTCTACCGGTGGCGACCGACGTATCCGGTTTGTCGAATAGAAAAAAATAATCCTGACGATATGTCTCGGTCAAGTCTCGACGGGGCAGGGGAACGGCATCCAGATCAACTTTATTATCCACTATGCGGTTGCGGATAAACATACCATCGCGATCCCGCCAGATGATATTGGGCACCTCGCAGAGTCCTCGTCGATCCGCGACGGCTCGGGTCAGAGCGGCGAACATCAATTCCGCTTCGCCGACGGCAATGATATCAGCCTGAGGAATATGAAAGTCTTCCGGCAATAACGAAGTGTGATGCCCGCCCACCACGGTAATAATCTCCCGGGAAAACGCTTTCACCTGCTTTAAGACTTTCTGGGCGGCGTACACCTCGGGCGTCAGGGCAGTCACGGCGACTATTTCCGGCCAGAACTGCCGCAGTGCCGCGTCCAGATTATCGTCCAGTCGCATGTCCAGGATGCGGACATCGTGATCCGGCACCGTCGCCGCCACCATTTCCAGGTGCAACGGCTCCGGCAGCGCCACCACTCGAAAGCCAATCCCATTCTCAATATATTCCGGCTGTACTAACAATATACGCAACTTCAAACTCCTTGTTGATACTATATATAGCTGTCGTCATTATATTCCTGGCCAAGATAATAATTCAACTATTTTTTTTAGATTGGTAAAATACGCAAGATGAGTAAGAAATCGTTTAATACAGAGATGTCCGATGCGCAGGCGACGGCAGTGGAACCGGTAGCGTCGGAGGAATTTGATTTTGCGGCCTACCAGGAATATGAGCAGCAGTTGCTCCAGCGCTGCCGTACGTTTTGGCAGGGGGATTCGGGCGTATTGGTCTATCGACGGATGCGGGCGGCGGAGGTGTTTTCATACGGCTGTCAGGATATGAAAAGCTCGCTCCAATGGCAGCTCGGAGCTTTGCAGAAGAGTATGGCCTATCCCGCCGACGTACCCAATTTCCTCGAACCATGGTATGGCATCGGGATGGTGGCGAGTTGCTTTGGGCAGGAGTATGTCTGGGAAGAAAATCAGGCGCCGGCGATGCGACCGAAATTCCAATCCGTTAGCGAAGCGTTGGCATATCCCGCCATCCCCGTTGCCGAAACCGCCATTGGCAAACACACGCTGAACATGATCGATTATTTCCTGAACCAAACCGACGGTCGTCTGCCGGCGTCACTCTGTGATATTCAATCACCGTTAAACATTGCCGGTTATATCGTTGACATGACCGGTTTCTTTACCGATGTGTACGACAAGCCCGACCAGGTCAAGGAACTCTTAAATCGACTGGCGGATTTGCTGGTGGAATTCAATCGGGAACAACTCAAACGGATAGGTGAACGATGTGTATGGCCGGGACACGGGTATGCTTCGTGTCGGGCTTTCGGCGGTTTGGGATTGAGCGACGATAATGCACTTATGTTGTCCCATGAACATTACGAGGAGTTTGCCACCCCAGCTTTAGCGCGAACCGGTGAACCATTCGGCGGCGTCGGATTTCATTGTTGCGGAGACTGGACCGGTAAAATTGACATCGTCAAACAAATCAAGGGCCTGCGTTGGATCGATGCGGCGTTTTCGAGCGCGACGGACCCTGATCCCTGTCCTCCGGAACCGTTTGGCGAATCCTTTGCTCATACCCATATCACCGTAGATGCGCGCATCGTCGGAGACTCCGATGTTGTTGTCGATGCCGTACAGCGCCTCTGGCGACCGGGCTTAAAACTGGTGGCGGTTACTTACTGCCAATCGCCCGAGGAACAAAAACGAGCCTACGAGCAGATTCATCAGATCTGTCAAAGCAAGGAAGAACGGTTGTGAGCACGAGGTCTCACAACCGTTCCTGCCCTATATGAAAAAATTGGCTGACGCTGTTGCATATAGCTCACGCTCTTAGGCGTCGGCGCTTGCCCAGGCAAAGCAAACCCAGTCCCAGCAAGGCAACCGTCGTCGGTTCCGGGACCGTATAGAGCTCAAACGCCAAGTCCTTGGAATATTGGGATATTCCATCCGGTCCATCCAGAAGGTCAACGTAGCGTGTCGGTCCGAGCACATCCTGTTGTATGTCGGGCATAAGTGGAGCATTGGGATTGAGCGTGATCCCCAATACTCCCGTTACCGCGTCATCCTGAAAGTGCCAGACGGGAATGTTAGTTCCGGGAACGACACCCGGCGGGGGATTATGTTCGCCCGGTACGACTGTCGGCGGAACCGAGGCCAACGGATCCATGACGGTATAGTCGCGGTTATGCCAACCCCATTGCGTGGCCGACGCCGGATCTACATTCGGTCCTCCATCCACCAGAGCAACAATCTTGAGCCAATATACCGTATCCGGTTTCTGGAAAAATTCCTTTCCCAGGTTCAGTTCCGCGTTGTATTCATAGAGGTCTTCACTTTGTCCCGGATTACCGCTGCTGACTAACTTTTCCTCAAAGGACCCAGGAGGCGTGGGTCCCGCGGCGACTCGTTTGACGATCTGCGTTAAAAGCGGCGCTCCCGGCCGACTGTACTCGGGCCCTGTCGGCCCGTCCGGATCGGGGATATCGCTTTCAAACGCGATTAAAAACTCATTCACGGGTTGCGTCGGATCTTGCTGCAAATAGGAGCCCCACCAACGGACGTGGACGACCGGCGTATCCAGGCGATCGGCGAAATCATCGGCCATAAAGTTCCCTTGATAGCCGACGAGGGGGCCACCCGCACTATAAGTTCCATAGGCGGTACTCAATTCATCATGACCCCAATACACCGCCGTAGTTCCATCAGGATTGGTAATTGTGGCGCCATCAAGAGGCAGTTGTTGAAACTTCAAAATTTGTCCTGGTAAGGGAGTGGCCGTTACCGGCGCCACCGTTACCAGAAACACTCCCAAAACCAATAAGCATATTTTTTTTACGTTCTTCATGACTCTCTCCTTCCCAAACAGTTTGTCCTCAATTTTCGGTAACGGATCTTCCTGAATCCGTTCTCCCTCAGAATAACAGGTTGAGCGTTTGCCTGGTGTCTCACACAGCACAAGATACCTATGTTAGCTTGAAATGGTTTCCGTTTGACGTATTCAACATTCCTACTTTTACAGGCGTCTCTCCATGAATTTTTGTAGTGTTCATCACCTCCCTTACTGTAATGATTTGAAATGGAATTTCTTTCTAAACGGCCTGAAACGCGCGCAGCGATGCCGTTACTGAAAACGTTAATCCTTCTCCCAATGACTTTTTCGAAACCAGCGCGCTTGCTTTTTCTCGATGCGGTTATAGAAAAATTGTCGTTATTGAAGTACCAACGAACGTCGGAATTTGTCTTTCGATCTCCAAGCCAAACGTTTTTGTGCTGAGTAGAACTTACAGCATACGTCACGATCTATATCCTATCACATAAGTAGGATAAAGTCAAGGTCCTCTGGATTTTTTTTATCGCACGGATTCTATCTGGGACTCCCTGACTCGTATTTGGATTATCATCTTGCCGGATTTCCCAAAATGGGATAAGCTAAATATAAGTAAACTGATAACTACAAAGGAGATGGTCCTATGTATAAACATCTTGGTTACATCATGCTTTTCCTAATATATGGCCCCTGTCTAGCACAGGAATCCGAGGTTCAATTGTGGCCGGAGATTGAACCCTATCATAGTGACTTTCTCAAAGTCTCAGATATTCATAAAATTTACTACGAATTGTGCGGCAATCGTACCGGGAAACCTGTATTTGTGCTCCATGGTGGGCCTGGCGGCAGTTGTTCACCCTATATGCGGAGGTTTTTCAATCCACAAAAGTATATGATCGTACTCCACGATCAGCGCGGCGCCGGCCAATCAACGCCTTATGCCGAAATCAAGGAGAACAATACTCAAAACCTGGTCGAAGATATCGAACGATTACGTACCCACTTGAATCTAAATCAAATAATGCTATTTGGAGGATCTTGGGGTTCCACCCTGGCGCTGGCATACGCAGAGACGTATCCCGACCATGTTAGCGGTATCATTCTCCGAGGTGTATTCACCGCTACGCAGGCGGAGATCGATCATTTTTATCATGGAGGCGTGGCAACGTTTTTTCCCGATGTCTATGAGAAGTTTGTTAAGGGCCTGCCGGATCCCAACAGACGCCCTATTCCGGAATACTTATTCTCTTTGATCGAAAGCCCCGATCCGGATCAGAGAGCAAAATATTGCCGACTCTGGGCTGCCTATGAAATCAAGATTTGTAGTTTGGATTATCCTGATAAGAAGCTCGATGAGCATCTCGACAAAATTAATCCTTATGCGTTTGCTCGCATCGAAAACTACTATATGGCAAACGGTTGTTTTTTAGCAGAAGGTCAATTGCTCAAGAATGCTTATAAGATCCAGCACCTTCCCGTTATCATGGTCAATGGGCGGTACGATGTGATCTGTCCACCGATAAATGCTTACAGATTGAAAAAGAAACTCCCTCACGCTACAGTAATACTCGCCGAAAGTGCAGGGCACTGGATGGGCGAAAAACCAGTTGAGAAAAAACTGTTGAAAGCCGTACAACAGTTTGAGTGAGGAATATACGAAGTTCCGGTACTAGAGCGGACTTTGTGGTGAAATTTTATCATAGTACTAATTGGTTTACGATTTGACAGAGAAAGATTCAGACGGGCTTGACTTTTACCACTTGAATTGATTCCGGGAAGCGAGCAAAATGAGTCTGAAGGGAAAGAATGAAGTACGAGTTTATTTATAGGAGATGGATATGAGTTCAGGAAGATGCCCTTTACATCGTCATACGGATCACGAATGTACGCGTCGGGATTTTCTCCGCGGTTCAGCGGGCTTATTGGCGGGATCGGTTTTCCTGGGCGGCTGCTCGTCCGTATCGGTGCCGGGATTGGCGAATTTCGAGCCGATTCGTCCATGCGGCCCGGCGTCGCAGTACGTACCGACGATTCAGGCGGCCTTCGTCCGCCGAAAGGAAGAGTACGGCATGTTATGGCCGGGGGCCGTCTATGACGGTGAGACCGCACGGAAAACGTACACGCAAAAGATGCAGGAAACAGCCCAATCGCTGGGTGTGAAATTTCATCTACGGCCCGAACCGATTTTCAGTCTCGCGCACGGTGAGCAATGGATTGAGCAATGTAAGAAAGCCCAGGCGGATGGATTGGTTCTGGTGATGCTGGATCGTCAGAAGCACTCCTGGCCGACGGCGCAGAAGGTGGCCCAAAGCGGCATTCGTTCGATCATCTATTCTCCGCTGGGATCATCCTTCACGACCAATACCGTCCACCTGGCAGACGCACCGGGCTGTGTGGTTTATTCCACCAACGATTTTTCCCAGGCGGCCTACGGTATGAAAATGCTGGCGGCGGCGGCTAAAATGAAACACACTCGGTGCGTGGTGATAAAAGGCAATCAACGACGGGAAGCGCCCCTTTCCGATTTAGGGGTTACGTTACAATACGTGCCGGCTAAAACCTTCCTGGATGAATATAATCGGATGGCGGTTAGCGAGACCATGCGCGCCCTGGCCAAAGATTATATCCGACAGGCTCGACAGATACGGTACGCTAACGAACAGGATGTTATCAACGGCATTAAGAGTTATTTTGTCGCGGGTAAAATATTGCAGGACGAACAGGCCGATGCTATTACCATGGATTGCCTGGGCGCCCTGGGCAAAACGAAAATCAGTTTACCCTGTATCGCCTGGTCGCGTATGAACGATGATCGGATTCCTGCTGCCTGCGAAGCGGATTTAGGCGCCGTGGCGTCACACACTATCGTTCAGTATCTCTGCGACCGACCGGGTTTCCAGCAGGACCCCGTGGCCGATACCGCGGACGATACGATCATTGGGGCGCATTGTTCCTGTCCGACGCGTTTGAAGGGCTTCGATGCCCAGCCGGAACCGTTTGATATCGTCCACCACCACGGCAATCGCGACGCCGTCCCTCGCACTTTGTGGAAAGTTGGCCAACGGGTTACGAGCATGGATCTGCTGCCCGGAGGCGGCACAGGATACCGTGCTGATCCAGCCGCCCAGGAAAAAACATCCAAGATGTTGATCTCGGTGGGTACGGTAGTGAGCAACATGTCGGTGCCGCCTTCCGGAGGTTGTGTGGTTTCGGTGAAGGTTAAATTCGACGGCCGCCAGGAAGTGTTGAGCTTCCCCGGCTTCCATCAGTTGTTCTTCTATGGTGATTTCGGTCGCGATCTCGTCGATTTCTGTCAACTGTGCAACCTGGAAGCACAAGTCGTTTGATCCTTGTATTTTAATTAAGCGACAGGAAAAAATGCGCATGGAAAAGCACTCGGAGCGATTTCCGAGTGCCTGGTGGATTTATCCGGAAATTCCCAATCTATACCCCGTACGGCTATAAAATCGTACGAAAAGGATTCCGACTGGTTGACGCTACCTGGTAGAGGACTGGTACTATTTACGGTGTCGTACTTTCCAGCGGGCGCGACGTTTTTTGGAACCGACTTTCCGACGTCGTCTGGGTTTACTCATGCATGTCTCCCTGTTTCATTCTAGTAATACACGTAATACGCTGTGTCTCAGGAGTAATTTAACCTGATATCTGCTAAAATAGTAATAAGAGTTTACTGCAAATGCAATGAAAAAATCATCACGATATTCCGACGCTATGATATTTCTCGTCGGATTTTATTTTCACGGGGAGGGGTAGCCGTGGCGGGCTTTTCCGTCAAGCGAGGCTTGAGGGGCGGTCTTGAATAGGCCCTAAGAT
This sequence comes from uncultured Pirellulales bacterium, assembly GCA_964574885.1. Taxonomy (GTDB): domain Bacteria; phylum Planctomycetota; class Phycisphaerae; order Sedimentisphaerales; family SM23-30; genus JAFGFX01. The sequence continues at coordinate 381 of CAZNQT010000106.1, read as the reverse complement.
GCACTAACACCTTGCAGAACAAGGAATTATCGGACTTTCCCCCAGGGGATATCGCTACCGGGGCAAAACCGCAGTCATCAACACATACTCCCTTGACAAGGTCCGCACATCTCGGTAATATCAGTGCAATTAGGATATGTCAGTCGGCAAAGAGAGAGGATTTTCATTGCCCTTCGTGGGAAGGGAGCGAATTCTCCCAGAGGTGTGATTGGCGACATAACGATAACTATAGAAAAGGATAACAGTTATGGCTGGAAAGTTTGAAGGAAAAGATATTCTGATCGTGGATGACGATAGCGACATAGTCGCTGCGATTATTGCTGCCATCGAAGAGTTCGGCGCCGAGATCGCGCGCCTCGTCGAGGGCATTGCCACGCTGTC
>CAZNQT010000105.1:0-11198 GCA_964574885.1 uncultured Pirellulales bacterium | reverse complement strand
CTTCCTATCCGCTATCCGCTTTCCGCTACTCGCTATACTATCACCCGTGCCATCTCGCGAAAACGAAACAGTAAATATCCCACGAATGCGGCCACACCGCCCTTGAAAATTAACATATATAGCAAACACTTGCCCATGACCGCAAACTCGACAATCTTCCCTCGCTCAATATACGGCACCGGATCATAGTTGCTGAATTGCGGAAACAGTAGCATAATCAGCCTGCTGACACTCGACATCCGACGCGCCGTTCCCAGTTGCCAGTTGATCGCCTCGACCAGAAATCCGCTCGACATCCCCATCACATAAACGACCAGCACCACCAGAATCCCCACCGGAAAGCTTAAATATCCCCCCGCCGCCACGCCCAGCATCCCTAAAAACATCAAACGCATATACATCGACAGCAGCGTACGAAGAAAATTATTCTCAAAACTCCCCGCCACGTACAAGGCCTCGATCCCGTGCACCTTCTGCAATCGGGTCGGTAGCGGAAATATCACCTTCGTCAGTCCGTTCTGGCGTGGATTTACATACGTCACATATAAATCCCCGCTCTCCGATACCTTCTTGCCCGGCACCGAAAATTCATGCACCGTGCGAATTTCGCCCTGATTTAAAAACGGCTGCTCCGTATAAAATACATCCGGTTTCGGGCCAAAATACCATACGTTAAAGAGCGATAGATTTGGGGGCGTCGGCGAAACTTCCTGACGATACCGTATAAAAACCCGATCCCGGTCACGATCCTTCAACTGAATCCCCGAAAAGTGAAACGTTACCTGACCGTTGGGCAACGCCGAGCGCGATTCGTTGGTCATCTCCGTTATTTTCTTCGCCAACAACACATCACGCTTCTTTTCTACCGCAACGCCTTTCTTCGTCGGAAACTCTTTTAATCCATATTCTATATCTTTATCTACTTCTTCACGAGCCTTGGCTTCAATCTCCTTTTCCTCGACCCCGTACACTGTCGGACGGATCGTACGACGCGCCGTCAGAACCAAATCATCTAACCGTTTACGTTCATCCTCTTGTTTGACCTCCGTACGCACCAGCACTTGCGTCGTGGCATAAATGGCCAGTCCCGTAAACGCCAATAAAATCAGATTTATTATCGCTACCCCGAAAAATTTACCCACGTAAATTTGCCCCCGGCTGATGGGCTTGGTCACGATCGTATAAATCTCACGCTGTTTGATATCCCGGCTGATCGAAGCCATGGAGATAAATATCGTCAGAAACGATAAAAAATTAAAGGAGAAACGAAAACTGTGGCTCAGAAACGTTTGGATCTTCTGATCCCCTAATCCGCTGCTGCTGTCATGCAGCCAAAAGCCAAATCCCACCGTCAAGAATCCCACCACGATCAACACAAATATCACCAGTGAGCGGATTCGCAGTGTCTCGAAGATCAGATTACGTGCTACGGCCCAGATTTGACCCATCGTTATCCTTCCCTTCGATCGTCCGGCTCTTCTTGGGATTCTCCAGACTCCTCTTCTCCGTCTCCCGTTTGGTTCTCCTGAGACGGCGATTGGGTTAATCGATCGATCAGTGACCGATCCACGCTCGAAGAGGCTTCCAGTCCCATCTCTTCAACCTCGACTGGTGTGGTCATATCGCTGGAGGTTGGCGCCTCAGCGGATTCCGAAGACGACGACGCCGGCGTAACTTCCACCAGAGACTGTAACACCTCTTCGCGAATCTCCTCTTCCTGTGCCTCTATCGGAGCCGGTTCCACGGGTTCCGTGCTCGCTCCTTTCGCCTGTTTTACCTCCTCTTCCGCGCCTGTAACCAACCGGTCGAGGACACGCTCACTCTCACTGCGATCCGACGCCACGCTGAGAAAATCACTCACTCCGCCTCCCGCAATCGACCCGGAGGTCTCCACCGCCGCCGCCTGCGCCTCCGACACGATCTCCAGAAAATAATCTTCCAATCGATTACGAGGGATCTGCACTTCCACCGCACAATCACCCTGTTCCTGACGGATTACCTTTTTAATTTTTTCCACGGTTTCCTCACGCAGCCGACTCGTCCGGATCTCCGTCAACTCCCGAAGCTCCAGCAGTTCATCCACGTTCCCCTCCGACTGCATCTTACCGCCATACAAAATCCCAATCCGATCGCACACGTCCGCCACGTCCGCCAACAGATGACTGCACAGCAGCACCGTTTTCCCCCGTTGCCCCAGTTCGCAGATCAAATCTTTGATCTGGCGCGTGCCGATCGGATCCAGACCCGAGGTCGGCTCATCCAGGATCAACAGTTCCGGATCATTGATCAACGCCTGGGCCAATCCGATCCGACGCTGCATACCTTTGGAATATTGGCCCACCAGACGCCCGCCCGCTCCCGTCAGGCCCACCATATTCAGCAGACTATCGATGCGCCGTTTTCGTTCCGCGCGATTCAAACCGAACAAGCGACCGTAAAAATCCAGCGTCTCGCGGGCACTGAGAAACGGATACAAATGCGACTCTTCCGGAAGGTACCCGATCCGGGCATTCGTCTTCACGTCGCCCGGCACGCTGCCCAACACCCAGCTCCTCCCGCGGCTCGGAAACAACAGACCTAATAACAGCTTGATCGTGGTGCTTTTACCCGAACCGTTCGGACCCAAAAGGCCATACACTTCCTGCCGACGGATTTCCAGATCCAGGCTATCTACTGCAACCACGCTCTTGTGGCCCCAGAAATCGCGAAAATATTTCGTCAATCCCGCCGTCTGTATCGCCAGTTTATCCTTTAATTCCGCCATTCTCACAACTCACAACTATCCACTCACAACTCTTCTTCACACCGCCGGCGCCGGTTGTCCGGTTACACCTGTCCCTTCCGTTGTCGGCATCCCTTCTTCTGCCGACGTGGTTAATTCTTCTCCATAGCGCACCAGACGGGCACTGTTAAACACAATCACCAGCGATGATGCCAAATGAAGCATCACGGCCAGAATCGGCGGCACCCAACCTTTACCCGTCACAAACAAGCCCACGATGATAAAAGCAACTCCAAAGCACAAATTCTGGATCACCACTTTACGCGTTATGCGTGACAGCTTGATGAGAAACGGGACGCGTTGCAAATCGTTATTCATCAACGCGATCGACGCACTGTTTATCGCTACGTCACTGCCCGCCGCGCCCATCGCGATGCCCAGATCGCCCGCCGCCAATGCCGGCGCGTCGTTCACTCCGTCGCCGATCACCGCCACCGAGTGACCTTCCTTTTGCAGCTCATGGACTAACTGTAATTTCTCCTGCGGCAGACATTCCGCTTTCACTTCGTTACAACCCATCTCCGCCGCCACCCGTTTCGCCACCGCTAATCGGTCCCCCGTTACCATCACCAGCCGTTTCATCCCGACTTCGGATAGCTCTCGGACGGCCTCGCGGGCCTCCTCGCGCGTCCGATCTTCCATTCCGATCCAGCCGATGCAGCGATTGGCCAGAGCGATGTATAATATACTTACTCCCTCCGGGGGTTTCATCTCGTTCTGTTTCAGCAACGACATATCCACCCCTTCCGACGCCAGCCAGTTCTCACGGCCCACTGCCACCGGCTTACCGTTCACCTTCGCCCGTACCCCACGCCCCGAAACTTCCTTAAAATCTTCCGGCCGGGTTAAATCCAACTTCGCCTGCCGCGCTACCGATACCAAAGCCTGCGCCGCTGGGTGCTTACTGAACTGCTCCGCCGAGGCCGCCGCCGCCAGCATTTCCGCCGGATCCACTCCCGTCGCCGGCGTTAGTTTCGTCACCGCTAACTGACCCGTCGTTAACGTTCCCGTTTTATCAAATACGATCGCGCTTAATTTGCCCGCTGATTCCAGATCCGCTACGTTCTTGACCAGTATCCCTAACCGGGCCGCGCAACTTAACGCCGCGACCATCGCCGTTGGTGTCGCCAGGATCAACGCACACGGACACGAGATAATCAACGCCGCGATCGCCGACTCCAGATCTGAAAACGCTAAAATCAAACCCGCGATCATCAAGATCGTCGGCGTGTACCAATGGATGTACTTATCGATAATCCGCATAATCGGGATCCGGGTGCTCTCCGCCTGCAGAATCAGCGACTGAACCCGACCCAGCGTCGTATCCCGACCCGCCGTCGCCACCTCGATATCCAGCACCCCCGTCAAATTACTCGTTCCCGCAAAGACCTGTTCCCCGCTCGACTTATCCACCGGGATCGATTCGCCCGTGATCGTTGCCTGATTCACCGACGATTCCCCGCTCACCACCTGTCCGTCCGCCGGGATATTATCTCCCGGTCGAACTCGCACCTTCTGCCCCGGCCTTAATTGCGAGGCTTCGATCTCCTGTTCGCCCCCCTCGGCGTCCAGAAGATGTGCCTTCGTCGGGGTGATCCGTACCAATGACTCGATCGACGCTCGCGCACCCAGCGCCGTTCGCGTTTCGATCAATTCCGCTAAAAGCAAAAAGAACGCCACCACGCCCGCCACTTGGTAATTCTTCGTCGCAAATGCCGCCAGGATCGCCAACGCCACCAGTTCATCCATGTGATAATGGCCCGACAGCAAATTCTGAATCGCGTGATAGATCACCGGCGCCGCCAGAAGTATTGCGCCCACAAACGCCATAAGCTCCGCATGATTCTCTCCGTATGAATATAAATATTTGGCGATGATGCTGTTGAGTAATAGGGCCCCCCCCAGCAGCGTCCCCAACAGGCTCAAACTCACACGAGCTGTCCGCGCATCGGTATGTTCCCCGCCCACCTCGTGATCCGTTAAATGATGATGTTGATGTAATCCCATAATCCCGTTAATCCTTCACCTGAAATTGGCATGCTTCTTTTCTTATTATTTTTTCCTTTTACCTTTATACTTTTTCTCTTTTGCTTCTTCCGTCGTGTCGGGTGCCATGCCCACGCTTGCGTGGGCATGTGCTCCTAGTCATTCTGAGCGTAGCAAAGAATCTCCTCTTGTTGTCAACGGTAAACTATTCTTGTATTCCATTGCTTTCTTCTGAATTCTGACTCCTGGATTCTTTATTCTGTATCCGAGCCCTGAGCACTATTTCTTCTTCTCTTTCTCCGCTTCCCGCGGCCGCAGCGTCGCATCCCGACTCATTTGCATGCGTACCTCCGTCGGCTGATCTTTCGTACTCGGCATCACAAAAACCTCATCCGCCTTTTCGATAACCTCCCGCAGTGTCTCCTGGTACAACTGATCCAGCGTCACCGCCAATAATTCGTTATACGACTTCCGATACGCCGACTCAAAATCACTACTGCCTTTCGCTCGCTCCCGCGCCGACGAATCGATCTTACGCAGCACCTCCTTGATATACGCCGCTTCCGCTTCCGCCGCCTTCACCACCATACTGCTTTCACTCTCCGCCACCGGAATTAGGTTCTTGCTCTTTGCCTCCGCCTGGTTTAATATCTTCTTACATTCTCCCTCCGCTTGATTTAACAGGGTTCGTTTGTTATTGTCCGCGCTTTGAACTTGTTCGAAGTCTCGTTTCACCTGGATGGGGGGGGATTGTTCGATATAATCTAAACCCGCTATCGTAATCCCCACCGCCAATTCCTCTAAGCGGGATTTAATCTTACCTTCCACTTCATTGCGATAGGCTTCCCGACGGTTCCACAGAAGATCATCGATGTCCCAGTGCGCACTCACCACGATCACGGCATCCGACGCCACGTTTCGCAATAACTTCTCGACCGGATACCAACCAATCCGTTCGCCCGGCGACCCTTCCCTGCCGTCCCACAAATTCTCTACAAATTGGATCGGATCCGAAATCCGATAACGCAAACGCCACTTCGTGTGGGCTATGTTATAATCCGATCCCGCTGCCGAGCTTCGCGCCGACACCCCCGAACTCGACAATTTCGTATCCAACTGCCGGGACGCACTCGTCGAGGCCGTCAGGCAGTAACCTTCTTTCGCAAAGCGAAGCGGGATCTGGGGCGTCGAATACATTTGACTGGCACTGCGACCGGGCTTCTCCTCATACCAAAATGAATTTATGTTCAAATATCGTTCCACCTTCGACGACGGCGCCTTGATCACTTCGTCGATCGGTTCGGGCCACTTCCAATACGGAAACGATCGCGGTTCTTTCACCCGATCTTCTCCCGATCCGTGAATCTTCCCGAACCGCAATTGGATCGCTACTTCGCTCTCTTCGACGGTATAAAAACCGCTCCAGATAAATACCGCGACGATACAGATCATCACCAGTTTTAATACCCCGAAGGTCAAACGTAACGCATCCGCCACCGCCCGACTGCCCGGATCGAACCCCTCCTCGGGACCCGCCGCCCCTCCCGCGGGCGCCTCCGGGGGCTGCGATCCGACCGCCGCTTGTTTCTCTGCTTCACTCATTATGCTCTCTGCCTGTTATCCCTAGGAATTATATGATTCCCATTTTTTCTATACGAATTCATATCCGCGTAAATCCCTAACATCCGCGTTTTCCGCATTCTATTCTTCTGAATTCTGGCTCCTGGATTCTGTATTCTTCTTTTATTACTTTTCACTTTATACCTTTACCTTTTGCTACTTTTCCTCTTCTTTGATTTATCCTTTAGTCTTTATCCTTTTCTTTTCTCCCCTTCACACTTTTTACACTTTCCCACCCTTCATACTTTTTCCTCCTAAGCCCTCTCTACTTCTTTTCCTCTGTCCCGTCGGCCCCATAGTTCTGCAAATCCGCTCCCCGCGTGATCATATTGTACGGGGGGGATTTACTGTCCAGAATTAACGTGGTCCGATCGCTCAGCGTCTTGCGCAGGGTCTCCAGGCGGCGCAGAAAATTCGCTAAGGCCGCATTATCCAGAAACTTCTTATAAAATTCCGCGGCTTGGGCATCGCCCTTGCCCCGGATGTCCTTGGCCTTCGCCTGGGCGGTCGTTTCCATAATCGCCGCCTTGCTCTGCGCGTCCGCTATGAGGATCTCGGCATCCCGATCTCCTTCGGACACCAATCGGCTTACCTCCGCCTCGCGCTCCGCCTTCATCCGCTGGAATACATCTTTCGTGATATTGTCCGGTATCCCCAGTTTGCGAATCCCCAAATCCAGGATCTCGATTCCATACCCCCCCTCGACGCTCGCCTGCGCTCGCAGCTTTTGTAACATGCCCTCCTTCGTGGCCGAACCTCGTTCTAACTCCACCAGCTTGAATTGAGTCGGATCCAGCGTTACCAGTTTGGCCAGATTGTAATCCCCGAACACACTCGTCGCATCCGCCTTGATCCAGCCCTGGAGGATCTTTTCCGCGTACGCGATCACGTCCTTCGACCTCGTGCCTTCCTTACTGAAACTCTCGAAAAACTTTCGTGCATCCGCAATCCGCCAGTTCACATATACCGATGCAATGATCGTCTGTTTGCCTTCGGCCCCGATGGTCATCGGCTTTTGCTGGAGCGTCCGGATGCGACCGTCAAATTGAACCACTTTTTGGTAAAACGGCCATTTCCAGTGCAATCCCGCCTCGTCCACCTCCCGGCTGATCTGACCGCCTAGATTGATCACTAACCCCTTCTCCTGCCATCGCACCGAAAACGCGATCATGTAGAGCAGCAGAATCAGGACTATCGTTACCGCCAATACGATTACGCCAATATGCTTTCTCACTTGGATTTCTCCTGTTCACCTGTGGGTATCTTGATCCCCCGGAACAGATCCGGTTCTAACTTCTCTTTCAGGTCGAAGGTATAGACCCAGCTAGCGACATCATCCGAATCCATCACGTACTTACGACGACCCGGGAGCAGCTTGTCCAATACCGATAAATATTCCCGTTCCAGATAGATACTCCCCCCCGCTTCATACGCCTTGATTTGCTCCGTAAAACGCCTGGCATCCGCTTCCGCCACCGTCGCCCGCTCAAATTGATAGGCCTGTGCCTGCGAAATCTCCGCCGAACTGCTCCCCTGCGCCTTCGCTAATGCCTTGCTCGCCTCCCCCTGGGCCGCCAGAATAGCCGCCTGCTTTTTCTGTAACGCCGATACCACTTGCTCGAACGATTCCGCCACCTTCACTGGCGGATGGATCGATCCCAATCCCACAAAATCGATCTGCAGCCCCATTCCATACGCATCCGCTTGCGCTTGGATCGCCCGCTTCAAATACCGTGCCGTCTCCTCACGACCCGGACCCATTAACTTCTCCAGATACGACTGGGCGCAATAATGGATTGCCTCGCGATAACTGATCGACTCTAGTAGTCCTACCGGATCCGTATAGCATTGATCCGTGCCATAACCGTATTTCTCTACGTCCACGATCCGATAATGAATCTCCAATGGAACCACCAATAAATCGACCAGCGACGATCCCGTCTTATCGCGCTTGGATTTCTCCTCACTTTCCTCCGATGAAAGTTTTGCTTGATTCGGATCCTGAACGGCTACCAGAAACGGGGGCTCCGCTTCCCAGTGTTGCACCGTCCAAAGAATGGGATTCGGGTCCTCATCGTTGATATACGCTTGTTTTTCGCCCCGTTCGAATCCGATTTCCATGATCTGAACCTGCTTGACGGGGAACAATCGGATTCTATCTATAGGCCAGGGCAGCTTTACATGTAGTCCGCTCGGATACGGCTCTTTCACGTTCAGCGGACGGCCCCAACGCTCCAGCACGCCTACCTGCCCTGTCGGCACCACGGATATGCAACTGAGAAAATATAACGCCAATCCCGAGATGATCAACAGCGGCACGATCGCCTTCTCCAGCAGACGATAAAACCACGTTTCCGATACCTTGAACCCGAACTGATAATCCATCGCGTGCGCGAATGTCTTTAGTATCCCGCCCGGCTCACAGAACAGACCCAGGATCCGTGACTCATACGCACTCCGCCTATACTGCCCTTTCACCCGTGGACGAAACGCATCCAGCACCAGATTCAGTATGATTTCCACCCCCAAAGCCAGCAGCAATATCACTAATACATACGACAAAATCTTCTCTGCCAGTAGATATCCCGCGTCGGCTACCAGCAGAATGACCGCCAGGGTAAAACTCGCTAACGCATTGCTGAATAAATAACTCCCTCCCGCACGCAGCGGCCGCCACGACGACTCTTGACTCAATCCCACCGCATAACGCGAAAACAAAAAACTGATCATCCCGATCCCCACCAGGATCGCCGCGGTCTCATAGATCGCTTCCCGCTCCGCCAGCACCGTCTCCCCCGCGCTACGCACCTGCATCCCCAGCCAGTACCCCATCCCCAGTAGATACAACGCAATCGCGACCGCAAATATCGTCAGCAGATATTTCTCCATCCACTGCAGTCGTCGTTTCGCGATATGCAGAGTGTCCTCCGCTACCGTTCCCTCGAATACCGACGTTTCCTTGCCTTCCCGGCGCAAGCGCTGATATTGTTCCGCGTCCAGACGCTCCTCTTCCGCCAGACGACGTTGACGAAATTGCAGCAGCAGCATCAGCCAGATGATCGTGCCGCCCAGAAAGTGCCACGCCGTTATCTTACCCGCCAGACTATTCACCCGACTCGACAGAAACAAAACCAGCAGGAAAAACAGCAAATGCAGAAAAAACGCCAATAACGACAGTATCTCCGCTCGCTTCGGGGATAGTTGCGTTTGCTTAGCCATTGATTCGAACTCCAACGGGGATAAATGTCCGGTCATCCTCGAACCGGGATTACTCTTCTAACGTACCCTATTGCAGACCGGCGAAAATCGCCGACGATTGCCTGTAGCCCTATATATTGGCTCTGGCAACGTAGTAAGTCTTGTAACCTTAATAAAAAACGATGGGAAATGCAACCATGGAACTCGCCGCCGCCGCTTTTATCTTGAATTTCCCTGCTTCCTGTGGCAACATCATACGAGTACCATACTGTCGACCTCGCTTGGTCGTCCCAAATAAGCCCCCGGCTACCGCCGGAGGATATCTTCGATTCGTAGGGGCGATCCCACGTGGTCGCCCAATATCCGAAAACAGGTGGCAGCCACCGAGCCGATAGGTGAGGTGGATGGCTGGTTCCGACGAATCGACGGGAGCGACCGAATATGACATTACCAATTAATCTGTTAGCCATTATTGCCAATACCTTCACCGAAACCCTGCGCCAGCCGATTTATGGCATCGTCATCGCCGCCACCATCGGCATCCTCATTATCAGTCCCTCACTCGTCATGTTCACCCTCGACAACGACAACCAACTGCTCAAGGATGTGTGCCTTTCCACCCTGCTCATCGCCGGACTCCTTCTGGGCGTCTTTGCCTCCGCTTCCGTCGTCACCGAGGAGATCGAAAATAAAACCGCCCTCACCGTCCTCTCCAAAACCGTGGGGCGGGCCCTCTTTATCTTTGGAAAATTCATCGGTATTATCGCCTCGGTCTTGCTCGCCGAATTCCTTCTCACCCTCGTATTCCTCATGGTCATCCGGCACGGCGTCCTCCAGACCGCTCGTGATCAACATGATTGGGTCGTCATTACCCTTGGCGCCATCGCTGCTGCCGTCACCTTTATCGTCGGGCTCGCCGGCAATTACTTCTATCGCTGGCGCTTCAGTTCCACTGCGGTTGTCCTCGGTGCCGGTTCCGCCTTCATCATCGTCGCCGTCATGGCCTTTCTCGACCCCAATTGGCGCTATAATCCCGCCGAAAGTAATCTTCCTTGGGACATGCTCCGGCCCCTCCTGCTCACCCTCTTCGCCGTCGTCATCCTCACCGCTCTCTCCGTCGTCTTCGCCACCAGATTCAATATGACGATGACCCTCGTATTCTGCTCTCTCGTCTTTCTCATGGGCATCATGTTTGAATATTGGCTTGGCCCTATTGCTCGCAGCCACTCCGGTTGGCTCAGTTTCGCTGCCTGGATCCCTCTCACCATCATACCAAACATCAGTTTCTTCCAGGTCACCAATGCCATCTATCAGGGAACGCCCGTACCCTTCAATTATATCTCTTACGTTGCTCTCTATGCCTTTTTGTACGTATTGGCTTGCTTATTGTTCGCTGTCGCCCTCTTCCGTTCTCGCGAAATCGGTTAAATAGGATCGACCTGTCACTCCGACCCAAAATATAATCCCCGAAGTAAACATTTAAACCATTGAAAATAAAATACTTACGAATATTTCTGCCCAGCCCTTGGCCTACGCCACTTTTTATGCTAAATATAATACTTACGTATAAAGGTAATGGCTGCTAACTCACATAAAAGCCCCCTCCGCGAGG
>CAZNQT010000104.1:0-11230 GCA_964574885.1 uncultured Pirellulales bacterium | reverse complement strand
GATTATGATCGGATTCGTAGGGCAACGGGCCATTCAATTATATAGTGGAAAATTAGGGAAAGAGGGACTAAAACCAAAGGGAAAAAAATCGGATGACGTGAATCCGTCTCATCGACCGGATTCCTGAAACCATGTTTTCCTACTATTTCCATTTCTCAGGACAAGAAAGTGCGCCACGGCTGTACCAGCCGTGCATTCCCCTATCTCCTTTTCGATCACTTTCGATACGGCCAGAATGGCCGTGGCACTTCTTGTATGGGATTATAATTTTACCGGTTTACAAAGGTTTTTACTGGCATACGCCACGCGGCCACACATTTTGCACATGAATTTACCGTCGCGAACCATGGCTTTGTAGTCCTTTGGATGACTTCCCTGGAAGCCGATGTTGATCAGATAGCACAAATGTTTGTCGTGTCCGGCATGAGGCATTCTCGCTTTCGCCATTGTCATAACTCCTTTTTACTGAAGATTCGTACAAACCATTTATGATATATTTTAGCCCGGTTTTTTCACTTGTCAAGCAAAGTAAAAATTTACATCGGCGGCTTTCGGGCCTTTCCTCCACGTACTCGAAAGAAAAAATAATTTGCTTCTTCATCCCTCACGATAAATAATACCCACGAGTTAGCCGTGCGCACCACACTCTAACCGGGAAGGAAAGGATATCATACTATGGTAGCAAGATTCAGTACAAAAGAAGTCCTCGATGCGGCCATCCGGATCGAGCAAGATGCCGGCAATTTTTACCAGGAAGCCGCCGGTATCGCCAAAGACGAGAAAGTCAAGACTCTCCTGCAGGAGCTAAGCAAGATGGAAGCGTCACACACCGAAACCTTCCGGCAAATCCAGGTCGTTCTCTCGGAGAAGGAAAAAGCCGTCGAAATGCTCGATCCAGGCAACGAAATGCTCTACTACCTCCAGGCAAGCACAGCTATGCACGGTTTTGAAGGAAAAAAAGGCCCGGAGCAAAAACTCACCGGCCAGGAAAGTATCGAGGAGATTTTGCAACACGCCATCGCCGCCGAAAAGGAAACCGTCTTCTTTTATATCGGCGTACGAGACCTCGTGCCCGAAAACGCCGGTCGCGACAAAATCGAAACCGTCCTGCATGAAGAAATGAAACACGTCGCGCAATTAACACAACTTTTAACGCAACATCCCTCCGGATAATTTATGCAGACCTAAGGCGGGCACGATCCGTTCTACTTAACGGAATATATTGACTTAAGGGTAAGTATTATTGTTTTATAAAGTTTTTCGAATCTCTGCCGCTGTGTCGAATATTTGTTCACGAGTTAGACCGGCAACATCGTACATGGCAAAAATGTTATCCAAAGGAGTTTCGGGAGGAATCGTATGTGAGGCTGCAAGTACATAACCGCCGCCATCCGCGGTCATTTTCTGAAGAAGTCGCTCCGTCTCCCGGCGGACTTCCGCCGCAGTACCGTTAGGTAACAGACCTTGGGTATCGACACCTCCCATAAAAGCCAATTCTTTGCCAAATTCCTTCTTGAGTTCATACGGATTCATACCGGGGCAATTACATTGTATAGGATTCAATACATCAAGTCCCAATTCGATAAGATCGGGGATGATCGGCCGAATCGCACCGCAGGAATGATACGCATTGCACAGACCATGAGTTTTACCAAGGTGAATCATTCTGGCCAGATGCGGCTTTATCAGGTCATGCCAGCATTGAGGGCTCATAAACATCGATTGTTGACCGCCTACGTCGTCGCCCGTCCAGAGCCAATCCAGCTTGAATCGTTGGCACGCACGCTCAGACAATTCATAACTAAACTCAGCAGCTCGCTCAATCATAATTCGAGCGAGATCCGGGTTCGCCGCCAGATCGAATAATGTTTCTTCCATACCTCGTATGCGGGTTAATAATTCAAACGTACACGGAGAGACATCGCAACCTATAAAATAACGATCGGCATACCCCATAATGTTTTTCATATTGTCCAGTAACGAATCGACATGGTCGTAGGGAAATTCGTATGCGAGCATTTGTTGCGCTGTAGCATCCTGCAGCGGCGAGTGGGTAATCTGATTGAAGGGCCCTTGTTTCATCCACGCAACGCCCCAGCAGTCGGTATGACCTTCACCGTCGTGTTCGTGGACAATCCCTTCCATGGCATGATTATTATTCACCCAAGCTTGACGAACATCATCGCCCATCGCTTCCGCTACTCGAGTGGGCGGAATTTCCAACAACTCACCCAGAATTTTAGCGGTGACGGGATGAAACCACATGAAAATGGGTACGCGATCGACGGGCTCACGTTTCAAAGCGGCATGGACGCGTTCTTTAGGAGTCATAAACTTCCACCATAATATCCCAAATTACATTTTCCTAATTGCAATTTGCCGGGATCGGGGTATAAAATTATGTTATACTCATTAAGCCTGTAAGCAATCCCAAATGGCAGGTATGGCCCGTCCTGCTTCAACTACAGTAGGAGATGTATTCTAACAGTCAATCAAAAAGTTTAATTCAGAGAACGGATTCTATTTTGTCGCAGGAAGATTCCATAGATATGCTTTCGCTGCTTCCAGCACTGTGTCGCGCCTCTCGGCAATATCCTGGGCTTTCGGTTTCACCGGGACCTCCGGTTCCAGTCCCCGACGCTCAATCGGTCGATCCAGAAATCCACGATAGGCTTTCACCGGAAATTGCACTTTATACAAACCGTTTTTCAAGGGATAAACGGTTTTTCGGGCCGACGCCCCGGCGGTGGCTTCCCCAAACACCCGCGCCCGTTTTTTGGCAATGAACCAGGAGGCCCAACCTTCCCCCGCACTAATACAACGGCTGTCGATTACGAGCGCCAGGGTCCCTTTATAGCGGGGTCGTTCCGGTTCCTCATTATCTTTATCCAACGCGAAATTCAGAAGGGCGCGTCGGGCATCAAATCCACCGCCGCTGTTGCCCCGGACATCAATGATAAGCCCCTTGGCGTTTTTTAAATTCCCCACTGCTTTATCCAGCTTCTCGATCAAATCCTGTCTAATCCGACGCACATAGATATAACCGATTTGACCGTCCAGCATCTTCCAGGAAACACTACCGGAATCCGCAATTCCCGGGATCGGCACCGGCAACCTCGGCAGATATCGAGAACCCATTTCGGCGCGTAGAGAAAATGAGCGCTGTTTTCCTTTTGAATCCAGCATGACAAAAGCGACGGTGGTTCCTTCTTCTACTTGCCGAGGAAAAAATCGAAACGCATGATAACGCAGGTAACGGTCGCTGGAATAACCGATATATTGTCTGCGCCTCTGCATCGTTTCTTGAATCACTTCTTCGACCGGTTTGTCATTCATCTTCACGATGACCATTCCGACCTTCACGCCGGCTTTTTGCGCCGGTCCTTCTATATCCACATAATAAATCACCGGACGTTCCCGTTCATCCTCCAGGCAGGCAAATCCGGGATCCCAACGAGGCCATGTCGGCCACGGTACTTTGGCGGTGCCCTCCCTCAGATACGCATGACTATCTTCCAGCCGCGCCACCAATTCGATACACAACCGCCCGAACTCCTCCTCCGTATCCATCCCTTTGACTCTCGGTAAAAATTCTTTCCCGACCGCCTGCCAATCTATGTTTTTCAGTTGGAAACAAGGATAACGCTTTCCCAGCGTATCATAGAGATCCTGAAACGCTTCCTCATAGGTGACCTTAGCTGATTCTACGTCATCCGGATCGGACTTTACGTTTCGAGCGCGAAAATCTTGTTCCGTGGCCTTACCTCGCACAATATCAGCCAATATCGTCGCCCGAATACGTAAATCCGGATCATCCTTTTTTTGGTATTCCTCCAGGATGCGTAAAAAGTCTTTTTTTTGTGAACTCCTTTTCACTCCCCATACGATACGCCCGATACTTTTTCCCTCTAAGGCGATTTCGGCCAGGCGGCGCAATACCTTTTCCGATTTCGGACTCGCTACTGACAATCCAAAATACACCGCGTAATGATTATCCGAATCATAACTGGCATAGTACATCAGTTCCAGAGCCCGGGGAGGTTGTGGCTGCTGCCCCCAAATATATTTATTCCCTATCCATCGCAAAATTAAGGTTTTATAATGTTTGGTTCGTCTCAGGCCGTTTCGAACCGTATCCAGGATTTCTTCGTCCGACCGGGAATTCTTGTCCGGCGCTTCCCATAAGGCATCCAGGGCTTTACCGCCTTCGACGCTGTCCGGGAAATAGGATTCATAAACCGCAAGATCCTCCGGAGAAATCGCGAAAGGATTTGCATAAATCCCGTTCGTGAAAAGAATTAGAACAAGAACGACAGAAAACAGGTATCGGTAAATGCCCATAGTTATACCTCCTGCTAAACCATACTTCTCGATAACTACATAGACACATTCACCGGTAAATCGTTCCAGTAAATCTGAAATTTACTCCCCGATGATCTTCACCAGGACGCGTTTTTTTCGTTTGCCGTCGAACTCGCCGTAGAAGATCCGCTCCCAGGGTCCGAAATCCAGTTGCCCGCCGGTAATCGCCACCACCACCTCGCGGCCCATGATCGTTCGCTTCAGATGCGCATCGGCGTTATCTTCATAGCCGTTGTGCCGATACCGGTCGTAAGGCTTTTCCGGTGCCAAACCTTCCAGCCAATCTTCAAAGTCCGCATGCAGACCCGATTCATCGTCATTGATGAACACGCTGGCCGTTATGTGCATCGCGTTGACCAGACACAAACCTTCCTGCACGTCGCTTTCGGCCAGGCATTCTTCAACCTGAGGAGTAATATTAATCAACTCCCGCCGCCTCTTAATATTAAACCATAGTTCCTTTCGATAACTCTTCATGGTTATCTCCCTTACCGTACTTCCATAAGATTTTTGGCGCTCTACCAAAACCTCGATTCAATCTACAACGGAACAATAGCATTAGTTTATCGTAAATTATCTAACACTAATTTCGATCAGATAAACAAACGCCAAATAAATGAGATCGCACCACAGATGATAATCCCGAATCCAATGGGCATCAGTGTAGCCAAAAGAGTCCATTTTACACTCTTAGTTTCTTTCCAGATAGTATAAATCGTCGTGGAACACGGATTGTGACACAGGCTGAACAACATCAGACAGATCGCCGTTAGTGTGGTCCATCCGCCGGCATGTAGGAGCATCGCAAGTGTCGAATTTTCACTGGCCTCGAACATCACACCCGCACCCTGTTCCCCTACTCCGGTGACTCCGGTGGTCAGAACGGTGAGCATGAGAATCGTGGGAATCACAATCTCGTTGGCCGGAATCGCCACGATATACGCCACCAGAATCACTCCGTTAAGCCCGATGATCCAGCCGGGTCTATTCAGGATATCGATCAGCCATTTCGCGACGGTCGTATCGCCAATACTGAGATTACAAATGGTCCAGAGTACCACGCCTGCCGGAGCGGCAAAGACGACGGCTCGCCACAGCACGATTATAGTTCGGTCAATCAATGAGGTATATAATGTTCTGAGCAGATTCGGGGGCCTGTAGGGCGGTAGTTCCAAAGTAAATGTAGAGGCCTCCCCTTTCAGTACCGTCCGCGAAAGCAACCATGATGCCACAAAGGTTAGCAGCACACCAAGTACAGCCACGCCAAGTACAGCTCCGGCAGAAACAATACCGGCAAGAGCCGGCGATACCAGCGCACCCAAAAATACCGTGGCAATCAAAATCTGTGTTGGCCATCGCCCGTTACAAAGCGCAAAGTTATTTGTAATGATGGCGATAAGTCTTTCCCGGGGTGAATCGATCACCCGAGTTGCGACCACACCCGCCGCATTGCATCCCCAGCCCATACTCATCGTCAAGGCCTGTTTCCCATGAGCGCCGGCCCGACGAAACAGATTGTCCAGATTGAAGGCTACACGGGGCAAATATCCAAAATCCTCCAGCAACGTGAACAACGGGAAGAAAATTGCCATCGGAGGCAACATAACGCTGACAACCCAGGCGGTAGTAAGATACAGTCCGTCAATGAGCACACCCGAAAGCCACCATGGCATATGCGCCGACCCAGCAAGATGTTTTAGGAAAGGATGTCCCTTGTCCAGCAGTATCGTCGCCAACCACCCTGACAGGACATTGGCTCCCTCAATGGTGATCCAAAGCACCAGCGCCAGCATGAGTAGCATGATGGGCATACCGGTCCATCGATTTGTCAGCAGCCAGTCCAGACGTCGCTCCCAGGTAAGACGATGCGTCGTACCCTGCTGGTCAACATTGCGCGAAGCGATGCGGGCCGATTCCGCATAGACGTTTTCGACCCAATGGTCATGAAAATCCTGCGGTAATTTCCAACGAAGTTGGCTGGCGCGCTTAATAATCTGTTCCGGTTTCATTATTCCGTTCCTCACGGACTTGTTATTGGTGATTAGGACTCTGGAGAGCCCGTTGAGGCGAGGTCTTTCCCCAGAGATCCGATTTCCCCGGAGGCAACCGCCTGAACAATCCGCGGATCCCCCTCCAGCAATCTCAATGCAACCCATTCCCGATGCGGCATGTTGGGGAATGTCTGTTCCAGTGCCGTGACCAGTTCCTCTACGCTCTCATGAACCGTCGGTATATCGAATTGCAGGCGATGCGGGCGACAGACACTGCGACCATGGGCCATATCGTCGATTTCCTTAAGCAGTTGATCAATGCCTGTGCCCTGACGTGCTGCGGTCATCACCACCGGTACCCCAAGATCACGGCCCAATCCTCGTCCATCGACCGTCACGCCGTGAGCCTTGGCCTCATCAATGAGGTTCACACATACAATCGCTTTGTCAGTAATCTGAAGCACTTGCAGGGCCAGATTCAGATTGCGTTCCAGTCGCATAGCATCGACCACGACCACCGTCACATCCGGCCGTCCGAAAAGGATAAAATTACGGGCAATCTCCTCATCCTCCGTGGCCGACAGCAGCGAATAAGTACCCGGTAGATCCACCAACTTAAATCGCTTATCATTGAGTGAAAAGGCTCCTTCGGCACGAGCGATTGTCTTTCCCGGCCAGTTTCCCGTATGCTGTCGAAGGCCGGTCAGCGCGTTAAAAACGGTGCTCTTGCCGGTGTTCGGATTGCCCGCCAAGGCAACGACGAAATCGGCATGCCCCAGTTTCATACCCAGCTTCTCCAGTCTGGAAACGGCGGGGACGGGACAGTCTTTGCAACGGGATGTTTCCGGCTTTTTCGTCATGTTACGGTCTCACCTTCCTGATGCGTATGCGCTCGGCCTGGTCCTGCCGAAAGGCGATACACGCCCCGCGAATCCGATAGGCAATGGGACTGCCAGAAGGATTCACCAATTCCACCGTTATTATAGTACCGGGCACTACTCCCAAATCCAGCAGACGGTTTCTTTCCAGCCCCCGACATAACGGAGACAGCCCTATAATAGCTGCCTGTTCGCCGGAATGCAGGCTTGATAACCGCTCGATGGAGTCATCAAACGTCTCATTTGCTCCTAATCCAACAACGGAAATCTGCGCGGCAACTTCATTAGGAAAGATAAATGTTCGTCCTTCCGTGCGAATTTCCATTTCGTGCGAATCTTTCCGTTCGATGCGAATCACGGTATCAGGCGCAATTCCGGCCTCTACGATATGAGCATACAACTTTGGCGGTTCATCCTCGATGTGAACCACGCGTCCCGACCAACCGACAGGATATTCTATAAGCGGTTTACCTCGCTTTACTGGCATTTCGCCGGTTACCGTTGGAATGGGATCACCATGCGGATCGAAACGCGGATTCCCCAATTCATCGGCCAGCTTCTTTACATCGCTTTCTGAAAGTTCGTGTTCTCTTGCATCCGCCAACCTGTGCCATGCGGATTCGGAAACTCCTGTCTTTCGGGCCAGATAAGTCTCATAAAGACGGTGCGCCTGTAAAACGTGCAAGGCATATTCCCGTCCATTGGCGGTCAAGCTGAGGCTATCTGCATCAATCAGATCCGCCGATCTCAAGTCAAGCAACAACTGCTCAACTTGCGTAGATGGGACAAAAAGCTTGTCAGCAAGCATCTCAAGCGAAACATCTATATGGTCATATTCGCACTCAGCAAGATATTTCAACGCATGTTGTATAAGTATCTGTTCGTTCATGGCAACCCGCTGACGAAGTATATAACGTATCGCATTAAATAAAAGTTTTTCCTTTGCGATTCATTTTCAGGCTGAAACGTCATTCCATCTAAAACAACTTTTCCCACCTAAGCATTTACAAAACATGATTGTCTTCGAATAACGGCGATAATTCTACCAAAAAACAATTATAGGATCAAAAACTATCTACCCCCAGCCCAAATTTTAAGATTCGCATTATCCCGCTTCAAAAAGCTGTTGAATCGTAATTTGACATTATCCAGACTATAATAGCAATACTAAAATCATTGTATAATGTGAGTGGCAGACCTTGAAGACTGTTTCGATGAGACATCATGAACTATATCCGCTTGCATGACAGTATGTTATGAAGTGACGGGAAAATGCTGTTGAAAAATTCGTGTCGGCGCTACCTTCAATTCGGCCCGCATGTTCTTCGACTTTCGTGAAAAAGTGATTAATGTTTGTCAAATATAGATTTACGACGCTGGGCGTGTTTTAGGCTATGCTTGGTTTTGGGCCGATTTTAAGGCGAAAATTGCGCGGTCGCGCAACAGATGGCTTGGATTGGTTCCTTTGAGTTAATATCCATATAAGGAAGGGGATTCCATTTATTATTTAATACGGGTATAGTAATTTTTAAATTGCATCTTTTTAGTATTCACTGGTAGTCATGGGTCGACTTTGAAAAAATTCGACTTTCGAGGATATTTATAAGTATTGAGTGATATTCTAGGTTTCGAGTTTTCTGTATTTAATTTATCGGTTTTAATCCTCATGTGCCAACCGGCCTTGACAGGGTAAGAATTCGGAACCGCAGATACGCACCAATAGTTATTTACCTCGAAGGCTCCAAAACTTAAAGCAAAGATGTTCAAGGTGCGACTTTGTGTTGGGTGGTGAAATTACGGGCTAAAATACCAACTGGGTATCCGGTATAACGCCGTACACCCGGTTGGTTATTATCAAATTTTCTTACATTTCTTACATTTGACTACTCTTGTCATGACGGCATCTTAGGGTGAGCAGCTCGGATCCGTCGGGCTGGTGCACTGGAGCCAGTTTCGAGTCATCGCCACATAGTCAAGCAGATTGCAATAGCAATCCGGTATACCGTCAGGACCGCTGACGTCACACGGTATCTGGATGCCTTCAACGCTCAAGGGGCAATCCGCCATCGGCACGCCATCCGCAACGGCCTTGAAGGCTACTTCCAGTTCGGTCATGGCATAATTATAGATCGTAATGTGATCCAGTATCCCTTGGAACCTTTCGCCTACCACCGCTTCACTGGGCTGCCCCAGGCGCAACGGTACGGTGAGGTTATCAGCGGTCTGGGTAATGCCGGTAACGGTGTCCACTTCCAGACCGTTGATGAAAATTTTCCCGGTCGCGGAAGCGCTGTCGAATGTAGCCGTCACATAAATCCATTCGCCAGCAACATACTGTGCGCCGACGCCGGCACCTACAAACGAGTGATTCCCTTCGCTGCCGATCTGAAGCCAGATTTCGCCGTTGTTGCGAACCTTAATGTTCCAGCCGGCGCCGCTGGCATCGTCAGGCAGCTTGTCGATCGGTGCGCTGTGGCGAACCGAATCCGGGTTCATCCAGAATGAAACGGTCAAATCCTCCGCTACCGGGACATTGTCCAGGTTTACGCCCTGATCAAGCAGCTCCGGAGCGTTATTATAGAATTTCAGCGCCCCATTGATGCGACCGGTTGTCCATTCGGGCAGGTTCGGATCACCTGCCAGTGTTCCGTGATAACCGTTGCCGGAATCGTCGGTCGCAATGGAACCGGCGCCGTCATCCAGCTTCCACATTCCCAGCATGCCGTGGTTGGTCGTCGCCTGCCACATAATATTCTTCGTATCCACGCCGTCGGGCAGGGCCGGATTGATGGCATCCTTGACTCGATACTCAAAAACATAGAGTCCGTAGGGTTGTCCGGCAAAATTCATGGTCGGGCTGGTCGTCGTAGCATTTACGACATCAGTTGTTCCCGGTCCCGAAAGCTGGGTCCATTCTTCCTCTACGCTGCCCGGGACATCCGTCCAACTGGCATCGGTGACCGTGAAGGAACTGCCGTCGGTATCCTCCACGAGTCGGACATCCGGTCCGGCGTCGGCATCCGGAGCGGTGTTGCCAATACCCACGGCCTCGATCACCTCCTGAGCGCTTAGGGCCCGGTTATAGACCCGGAAATCATCGATAACGCCGTCGAAGATATTGTTAAGCTCATGATAGACGCCCAGACGCAAAGGGACGTTTAAGGTGGTATTCAGAGGATTGTCTTTCTCACCTAACAACTTGCCATCGGCATACAGGCTCGTACGAGATCCGTCATAGACAAGGGCAAAGTGCACCCACGTCCCGAGCGAATCATACGTAACGTCAAAATCATAAGATCCCCATAACTGGATCCGCCAGAGGTTGAGGGTATCCATGGTACGCAGACAGAAGTTTTGCCCGTCGGCGTAGGCCCCCATATCCCAGAGACCGCCGTTGTTAAACGCATCCGTATAGGCCCAGCACATGAGGGTCCGGGGCTCGCTGCCTCGGATGGGAAGGTTCGGATCCACAACGCCGACCGTCCCATCGATGTTTTCGCATTCCATATATTGGCGGCGGGTGGAATCGAATTCCACTGCTTGCAGGAAATCCGCCCCTTCATTCAGCAGAATCACATCCGGGGGCGTCCCGTCGTTTTCCGGTCCCTGTACGATGTTGGGATCCCAGGCGGTATTGCCGGTCATCAGGAGACCGTCGTGATCATAACGAGTGGGCAGACCCGTATCCGGGTCAAACGTAAAGGGATCGGTGGCGATGTCTTCGACGATCCTGTCGCCGGTGCTCATACCGTCAAAGCTGTAATGCAGGACCAGCCCTTTATAGTCGGTAGGCCAGACCTTTATTTGTACCACCTGGCAGGGATCGGAATCGCCGCCGTCCGTGGTTTCGAATCGTAATACATACAATCCCGGTACGTCAAATTGCGACGTCGGATCGCAGGTAAAGACCGTGCCGGGATCATTCGCCGAACCTTCATAGGTAAACGCTTCGCCGTTGCTGGGATTGCCTGAAAATACTACGCCGCTACTGCCCTGCGG
>CAZNQT010000103.1:0-11248 GCA_964574885.1 uncultured Pirellulales bacterium | reverse complement strand
GTCATCATCTGGTCCTGGTGCGGGCAGGCGGCGGATCGCACGGAGGAAACCATGATAAGCACCTATCTGGCGCCCATGACTCAACTTGAGCTGGATTATCCCAATGTTACCTTTGTCTATATGACCGGTCACGCCAACGGCACGGGCGAAACCGGCAATCTCCACCTGCGTAACCAGCAGATCAGGCAATATTGCCTCGACAATAACAAAGTGCTGTTCGACTTTTATGACATCGAATGCTACGACCCTGACGGCAATTATTATGGCGACAAATCCGTCAATGACAATTGCGATTATGATAGCGATGGTAATGGATCGCTCGATAAAAACTGGGCGATTGATTGGCAAAATGACCATACGCAAGGTATGGACTGGTATGACTGTACCAGCGCACACAGTCAGCCGCTTAATGCCAATCGCAAGGCGTACGCCGCATGGTGGCTCTGGGCCCGCTTAGCCGGTTGGTTGCAGTGTCTCCAGGCCCCTTCCGACTTAACCTTTGCGTATGATGAGACAAGCGATTGGATCGCGCTTGATTGGGCGGACAACTCCAGCGATCCAAACGAGGATAACTTTTTTATCCAAAGGCAGGTCGATAGCGATCCCTGGGATAACGAATACGCCGTCGTGAATAGCAACGTTACCTCGTTCAGCGAAATATTGATCCTGGACGGTTCCTATCGCTATCGAGTTGTGGCTCGACTCAATGATGATGGCAGCGGCAGTCCTTGCGATTCCGCTTCTTCCAATACCGTTACCGTCGTGCTTTCACATACGCCTCCCGAGGCGCCTTCGAATCTACAGTGCGAGCTATTGGGCGCCGATATTCGCTTAACCTGGACGGATAACAGCGATAACGAAGAAAATTTCATACTCGAACGAAGAATCGACGACGGCGAGTTTGTTATTCAAAATGATACCATTGGAGTGGACGCGCAATCCTATCTTTATGAAAATCTCCCTTCGCAGCATACCTATTATTACCGCCTGAAAGCACGTAACTCTAACGGCGATTCCGACTGGTCCAATACCGCCTCGCAATATGTCCCCTACGCCACCTACACGATTCGCCTGGAAGATACCTCTGAGGTCGAGGATTCGTTTATCTATCAGAACGATCCGAACAGTAATTATGGTTCCGACACCTGGGGACCGGCCCGAATCGATAACTACATTGTTAAATTTAATTTTCCCTCAGAGCTTATAGGCAAGCGAATACTCGATGCCCAAATTGCCTTTTACGGCTGGTCGGT
The DNA here is from genome assembly GCA_964574885.1 of uncultured Pirellulales bacterium. Classification (GTDB taxonomy): domain Bacteria; phylum Planctomycetota; class Phycisphaerae; order Sedimentisphaerales; family SM23-30; genus JAFGFX01. Next base: position 9,995 of record CAZNQT010000103.1, on the reverse strand, counting down.
CATTTACAATCAGGACAACCAATTTATGCAATTGTATCGAGTCACTACTAATTGGGAGGAAAGCTCGGTTACCTGGAACCAGGCATCCACCGGCCAACCTTGGACGACTCCCGGCGGTGATTATGACCTGCTCCTGGGCGAAGTCCCCTTTGTACAGGGACTCGATCATGAATTCTATCCCCCCGTGGACATTACCGATATCGTCCAGAAATGGCTCCGAGGCAAAACCGATAATCAGGGTTTGATACTAGTCAATGTCTCTCAAAACGAAACCAACCTGAAAGCCAGCGAATATAGCGACGGGCATCGTACCTATCTGGACATCACTTATACCGATCCCTGCTCGTGCGATGGTTCCGCCGATATCAATTACGATTGCCTGGTGGACCTCAGAGATTTCGCCGAAATGGCGCATTTCTGGCTTACGACGGAAAAATGCGTTGATATCGCTCCCTCCCAGAGCGATGGAATCGTAAATGTATTCGACCTTTATGAATTCACTCGGCAGTGGGGACAACCTTGCCCTTAAATCTTGATTTCTAAATTGATACGCATAAATTTTAAAGAGACGTGTAGCTCCGCCGCTCTCGGCGGAGTGGATTGGCAAATCGCCCATTTTAATATATGATTCTTTTAACGATTCTGTATAATAAATCGTTCATAAATAAGTTGATTCAACTGAGGATCGTTACGAATGAGACATAAAGTATTTTGTTGCGTTACAATCTTATTGGTCGGTATTGGGACCCTTGGTTGTTCCGTGGCGGGAAAAAAACCATGCCTAACGAAGTTCCAGCAAAGCGCCCGGAACGAACTGGAACAAAACCTCCTCCCCTTTTGGATTCGATATACTCAGGATCAAGAAAAAGACGGTTTCATTGGCCGTATGACCAATGACGGCAAAATCATCAAAGATGCGCCCAAGGGACTGGTCTTGAATACCCGGATCCTCTGGACCTATTCCGCCGCCTATCGTTTCCATCCAAAACCGGAATACCTCGATATGGCCCGGCGCGCCTATGACTATCTCATGCAGCACTTCTGGGATGCCGAATATGGCGGAGCCTATTGGTTGTTGGATAGTAACGGCCGGCCCATAGACGATATGAAGAAACTCTACGGCGAATCCTTCCTGATCTATTCCCTCGCGGAGTTTCATCGTGCTACCGGCAATCCCAAAGCATTAACGAAAGCTCAGGAACTTTTCAGGATCATCGAAGCCAAATGCCACGATCCGAAACACAAAGGCTACTTCGAAATGTGCAACCGGGATTGGTCTCGTTCCCCGCAACCTCCCATCGGCGCCAACAAGTCAGTCATGAGAAAATCCATGAATGCTCACCTCCATCTATTGGAAGCCTACACCAATTTATATCGTGTCTGGAAGGAAGATCGTCTTCGACAGCGGCTGCAGGAATTGATCGAAGTATTCCGCGACCACATCATCGATTCTAAGACTTGGCATTTTAAGCTTTTCTTCGACGAAACCTGGCGATCGGAGGACGAGATTATTTCCTTTGGCCATGACATCGAAGGCAGTTGGCTCCTGCCGGAAGCTGCCGAAGTCCTCGGCGATGAAGAACTGATAAAACAAATTAATATCATTGCCCTGAAGATGGCCCAGGCCTGTTACGAACAAGCCCTCGATCCGGACGGCGCCTTACTGTACGAAGCCAACTCCGAAAAAATCATCAATTCCGATAAGCATTGGTGGCCCCAGGCCGAAACCGTTGTCGGTTTCCTCAACGCCTACCAGCTTAGCGGCCAAAAGCATTACTTCGACGCCGCCTTTCGCTGTTGGCAGTTCATCCAAAGTTCCATCGTGGACCACGAAAACGGCGAATGGTTCTCCGTCGTCTCCCGCGACGCCGTCCCCAACCGAAAAGCCTTCAAAGTCTCGGAGTGGAAGGCGCCGTATCACAACGCCCGCTGCAGCCTTGAAATCATCCATCGTCTGGAAAACATTTCCAAATAGACAAAGCAATCTTCACCGCCCAGATTTCAGCTTGAGGCTGTTTGCCGGTAGGACTTTCTTCATTCGCCACGCCCAACCGCCAATTACTAATACCCAAACCGGAACATGAATCAGCCATGGAATCCAATCCTGCTGAGGGAACACTTCTGCCGGTAGGTAACAGATAGGCATCAATATCGTCCAGATTAAGAACGCCCACCGAGGCGCTGCCGCCGCGAGGGGGATCATCGCGATATAATACCATGGATGAACGACCGGACTGAATAGAATCATCAGTACCAGTAGATTCCCTACACTGATAACCAGATCATGGGAATCTTCTCGGCTGCACAGCGCAAAAATGTTCGATAAAAAAAGTAGTATAAACAGAACCATCAGCCATCCCAAATAATCCTGATCAATCGGAAGCACAAAGTAATCGCGTATTTTTCCGCTCAGCCAATGAATGGCTCTATATGCACCCGGATTAGACATACCGACCTTGGCAAAACCAAATACTCCGCTGTCGTCAGGATTTTGCACCGCCGGCTGGTACGATATATACCATACGGTGAGCAAGCCTGCGAAAATCGCCAAGCCTAAAATCACTTGAAGCCCATGACGGCGGCAGGAGAACATCAGAAAGGGAAACAATATGATCGGCCATAGCTTGATGCCCACGGCCAGTCCTAACGCCGGGGCGGCGATGATGTGTTGGCGTAACACTAAAAAAGTGACAAACGTTATCACCAGAGCTGTCGCCGCCAGATCCAAATGGCAATGGTAATAGGTTTCATAAATCAAAAGTGGATTCCAGAAATACACTGCCAAATACGCCGACGATTTGCCCAGACGCCAAAGCAGGACGCCGACCGCTGTAGCGGCGATACCGTCAAAGATCGAAAGGACAATGCGCCACCCGGTAAGTTCATAAGGAGTGATCCAGTAAGCCGCACAAAATAAACTCTGTGCCGCCGGGGGATGGATAGTACGCAGGGTGGGATGGTTTACCTTCTCCAGCACGCCGCCAGATTCCCTGGCCAGACCTTGCAGGAGGAAAGCGTTCGGATCGGTGGCAGGAATCGTATCGTTGCATACGTCTGCCGGTGCATAGGAATACGGATTGATCCCGTGTGCCGTTACCGCACCGTCCCAGAGATAACGATAAACATCCGTCTCTTGTAAGGGTGTCAGAAAGAACATTCCCCCGCGTAGTAAAATCCCCACGAAAAGTATCCATAAAACAATTCTTTTTCCCTCAGATCTCGGCGCCAGTAGTTTAACCGCATAGAAATAGAAAAACGCCGCACTACCCAACAGTAAAATGAAGCTGGGGATCAGTTTCGTTGCGATTCGGCTCTCATCCGAAGAATTCCGCGCGCGACAGACAAATACAGATTCGATCAATAGTAAGATGATCCCCACCGCGAACCAGAACAGAAATACTTCCCGCGGCTTTACTCTGGATTGATCTGTTTCCTCATCACGCCTCACAAGAGGATAGCATAGAGTTTTTTACCGACTTGTCAATCATAACCTGAAATATCGGATCTATTCATCGTTCCGTTTCCAGCGAATTCTTTTTATATTACTCATTGACTCTGCCTGGTGTCGCACTCGCCGCATGCCAGTTAATGACGTCGTTGCCATATTCTGTCGGATCGATACGTTGTAAGGTATAAACATCTGAATTATCCGGCTCCGTCGGCCACGGCGGATCATCTTTATAACTTACCCGATCTACACGGATATATGCCTGTTCTACCGCATTGATCATGCCGCCTGGTTTCTGGAGTTCCGGCCTTTCGTCGCTATTGCTTAAACTGCCGTCGCCCCATTCATATACCTGCAATTCCACCGGAAACGGCTGATTATGATTATATACAAACTCGACCAAAGTCCGATCCTTTACCAGCAGCAGATACTCACCCGGAGCCATTTCCACCGGTGGTGTCGTCGAGAAATAAAACTCCAACTCGCGTTCATCTTCGTCCGGATCATCTACGAATCGCCAGGACGCTTGCTCGTTCTCGTCATATAGATTTACCGTCTCATGGCTGATATTTAAAAGTTCTACAAATTCCGCATCCCCCGTATCCGGATGGTAGGCGATTTCCGTTATCACGATCGGGCCCGTACGCGGATAGGCGTTGGCCGCGCCGGGAGTGTTCTCGCTCATCGCCACAAAATTTACTCCCCCGTCGAGTGCGCTTTTGACGTAACGACCGAAGGCTACGTTGGGATCCGCTGCATCAAATGACTCTTCCGTACTGTACAAACCCGTGATCTCTCCGCCCAAGCCCGAGGTCAGATATACGGTGTCTTCATATTTACTTAAAGCAAAGGGCGTATGCATCCCCGGATCGTTCCCTGTGCCGAAGTTCGGATCCTCATAAAATACCGCATATCCATGTGGGGCCAACGCCAGATCCGACTCGATCTCGTATTTCTTTAAATCATCCTTATCGTCGCTCAGGAACCACCCGCCGATGGGGATCGGATTGTCGGTCGTATTATAAATTTCGATCCAGTCCCCGCCCGTCGGCGAGTGCGACAATACCTCGTTGATTACCACGCTGTCTTTCGCCAGTTGCAGTCCGGAATCATCCCACCCCGGCGAACCGCCCCACGCGTAACTGGTCCGCCACCCGCTCCGGCGATCCCAGTCGTTTGGATCGGTACTGTTCGGATCCACCAGCGTGAGCGAAAATCCGCCCCCGTCGGTAATATCATACCAATCGTCTTCATACGAAAACGAATGAATCACTGTCCCGATGGCATCTTCCAGGACGATCTGTTCCCCGTCGTTGTCCAGCAGCGAACCCGTGTATTCACCCGCTATATTCACCCCCGTACCGTAAAGCGATTCAAACGCCTCACGATTGCTCACTACCACCGTATAGTCGCCCGGCGCCAGCATTTCCGACGCCGGGATCAATTCTATAGATATATCATCTATATATATCTCCGTAAATTCATCGGCCGCCGTCGCGACGTTGTTGTAACCCCCGATCGTCAGAGTATGTACGCCGGAGGACAATTGCGGGATCGAAAAACTCGCGGTTTGCCAATCCGTATCCCCGCCCCCGCTCCACGGCGCCGTCAGACCCGTATTTTGATATCCTTGCGATGCGGTGCCTCGGGTAAAGTCCGACGCATTGTTATTGTCACTGTCGCCGATACGCTGATACGTATTACTGGATATCCCATCGTACGATACCCCGGCGCCGGTCCAGGCATTGCCGAGGGTGAGCGCAAATCCGTTTACCGTTACGTTGAATGTTTGAATTTCGGTTTCACTGTAACCCCAGAACAGTATATCCACGATCTGACCCTGATCGTCCACGATCATCACCCAACCGTCTCCCGAAGTGCCCCACGGAATATTCTCCGGCCAATAATAATCCGCATTCGGATGGCCCGTATCTTCGCTGGCAAATAAGACTTGATCGGTCGCGACCGTGGACGGTAGGTGCCACGTTCCCTCCAGCACCGAGTTGATGGAGAGTGTGGAACTCAGCGCTACCACCCAACCGGTGGTATCCAACGGTCCTCCGCTCACGTTTTGAATCTCGATCCAGTCGGTTCCTGTAAAGGCTTCGGTTACTACCAGTGTGGCATCGGTAGATGCACCGCCGCTGCGACGCACCAGATAATCTTCGCCTTCGTTGCCATAGCGCATCCCGTCGAGTTCCAGATTCACTTCGCTGTATTCTTCTTCTTCATATTCTTCACTCATGATCATACGATAATTTAATCGCAGGTTAACGTTCGATGTTTGGGCTAAATCGAAACTCTTGCTCCAGCCCCCCGAGATCGCCCCGCCCGTCGGGCCCGGACCCAGGGTTACACGCAATCCGCCTCCCGTCGCGCCCCCGCTCGGGTCGTAGCTGCCCTCGGCATACGATGGATTGTTGGTCTCGTTGAACGTGTCGTCCGCGTAGGTAAAGCCTTCCGTATCGCTGTCGAAGCCGATATCCCAAAGCGCCATCGGCGCCGATATCGGAAACGTGAATTGTATGCCTTTCGTGAATGCTGCAAAGAGAAGACTGATGGCTCTATCGCCTATGTTCTTCAACTCGATATATTCAAAATCCTCCGCCGTATAACTGCCTAGATTCGGATCTGCCGGATGATACATGATCTCCGTGATCCGCAGATTTTCCGCGACCGGTCCCACGCTATAGACCGCTTCATTCAAGGCGCTCCACGTGCCGCCTTGCAGCACGCGCGCTTTCACGTGACTGCTCTGCGTGAGATGGATCGCACTCGAATAGGTCGTCCCGAGTACTTGGCCCGTCCAGAACTCCCGCGGATCGGTTCCGTCCAGCGTGTAATAAATCGTGCCGCTGCCGTTGGGATTTACTATGCTGAACTCATTATTGGTCTCGGAAACATACCCCCCGTGCTGATACGACCCGCCTATATAAAATACCGGCGCCTCTACGCTCGGATATAAACCTTGATAGTACAGAGACGAGAATACGTAATCGCTGCGTTGCATAAAATAATCGTCCATCAGCCGATTCTTCTCGTTAATCCAGTGATAACCCCGGGTATAAGGACTGCTGCTGCGATTATCGCCCCAACGCGCCGATTCGCCCACCACCGCACGATCCACCCGTAACAGTCGCTGCATATATAAATCCCGTATCCCGTCCACCGTAAACACGCCCCCGTTGTAAAAGTACTTATGGATCCGGTCCGCAAACCGAAGGCGGTATTCGCTCGCCGCCTGTAAATCTTGATGAAAATCCGTGGGACTCCCGTCGCCGTTGTCTTCGTACGAAACATCTTCATACACGCATTTCAAACTGTGTTCCGGATCCCAATTGTGATATCGCCAACGTCCCGAGGGATCCACTCGGTTCCGCGTCGCGTACCAGTTCTGGTGCGCCCAGTCCGTATTCCCAATGTAAAAGTTCAGCAGCATATAATCGATAAACTGATCCACATCGAGCCATGCCTGTACGGTTTCATAATTCGCCTGGGTCGGATTGCTGGCGACTTGATTCCCCGCGTTGATTAACGCACTATAATTCGAGCGCGCTATCGAGGCCCCCGACGGATCGTCGTCCATCCCTACTACCGTGTAGCGGTTATGCTTGAGAACGTCATAATCTTCCTTCGCGCCCCCCAGATACGAGGATGCAAACGTCGCGTCCGGACGCTCATGCACTAAATACAAACCCCAATAGACTCCGTTGATGTATAAATGCACCGGACGACCGTGCGGGGCATACCCGCCCATGCGGTTTTGAATATCACCGGGAAACTGATCGCGCGTGTATTGCGCCCACGGATTCTGTATGTCATAATTACTGCACGTTACGTTCACCGTTACCGATCCGCCGTACGCCCACGACATATTCATCCGCGCGTCCAATACCAGCGTATCGAAACTGTCCACCTCCGAATCCGGAAAAAACTTGGATCGTAGCTTCCCCGGTCCCCCCGTCGCGGCCCCGAGTTGGTCCGAGTACTTCTTGAATTTCAATCGCATGGACAGCTTGTCCATCTTCCAGCGCTCCGGACTGCTTCCGCCCACAATCTGAACCACGCAGTTTATCTGGAAGGCGTCCTCCTTGCTGTCGGGTGGAAATAACAATTCTGCCGACGTGAAACGCTCTATGCCTTCGCCGGCGATATAAATGCCTTGTCCGCCCCCTCCGAACATATCATTCCAGTTCATCACGAGCGATAGCGACGGCGCCGACATCAGCGACTCTTCCATCGTGAATTCTTCACCCTTCAGATCCGTAAAGGGACCTGAATTCGTCACCCGCGTATCCATCTCCCAATCCGGACCCGCATGACCCCACTCCGCCGAGTCAGGAACGTTGCTGTCACGTTGATACAGCACGGACCAGGGGAAAATGTACGATTGGGTATCAATATCCAACGTCAGCCAATTTGTCTTAAAGGCGCCGGCACGAAGGGTCCTCGTCCGATCCATGATCAGACCGGGAAATATCCTGCCGTCATGAGAACCTGTCTCGTCGTGGACCTCCCAACCGGACTCCTCGTCCAGTTTCCAATGACTGATCAATCCGTTCGTCGATCCCGGTTGCAGATTCGCCAATTCCGCGACTTCCGTATCTTCCAGGGCGCGATTGTAGATGCGTATGTCATCCAGTAATCCGTAAAAATAAAAGCCATTATTGAATTCATAACTGACTTTACCGAGGGCTAAATCGACTGTCGGGTTAGGAATATAACTCGCCGTGGGATTACTTTCCGCTTCGATGCCGTTTAGGTAAAGCGTTTTTACCCCCGTGTAGCGGCCCTCGCTGTCCGGGCCGCTCGTCGCCTCGAACGATGCCGCTACGTGCACCCAACTCCCCACCGGCACCGACGGACCGTTCAGTACGTCCCAGTATCCGGCGCCTGCATCTCCCGTCCCCGTAAAAAACTGCCAAGTCTCGTAAGAGGTAATCAGGATCATAAATCCGCTTATGAATAGGTTCGAACTGTCGCCGATACCCACACTGGCGACCGGACTGCTCGAAAACAATAAATTCGCATCGAGCCGACTCCAAAAACTGACCGTAAAACTCGGTGGATTCAGGTCCGCATGATACGGTACTTTCGTCTCGTTATTCATCAGGTCGAAACGCAGGGCGCCGTTGAGTTGGCCTTCTGTCGGCGCCCACAATGGCTGCGGATCATAGACGGTGCCGTAACTTAAAGAGGGCTTCAGTCCGTCCAGGGTGTACTTGATGGTCGCATCTTCCGTGGCACAATCTATCTTCAATAAAAAGGGACTGCTATAGACGCCCCGATCCGTCGAAAACGTTGTATCCGCTACGATCCCCGCATAGCCTGAACCCGTATTAGACTCGCCCGGACTCGGGGTGGTCAGATATTGGAGATTATCCGTCTTGTCCGGAAGACGACCGAACGAGATATCCGTTTCCTGAGGGCCAAAGCTTACGATGTCCACCAACGTTATGCCGTCGCTCTCGTACAGTCCTATCGTTTCGCCTTGATCCGCATCGAGCTGGAAACTGGTATGAAATCCTCCTTCCCATACCTCACCGTCGGCCCATATCACCAGATATTGACCTGGTTCCATCGTCGTGTAGGTCGGGTAGCCCAACGGAATCTGCCATTTCATGGGACTATTCAAATTGTCGGTTATGTACATCCCTCCGATGTCTATTGGTTCTATGCCCGCGTTATAGAGCTCGATCCAGTCGTCATAGTCTCCCTGGGAATCCGCAAAAGAATTATCGTTACGAGCCATCACTTCGTTGATCACTATGGGGGTGATCGAATACTCCCAGTGCGATACCAACTGGGCGTAATCCGGCAGACTCACGCCGCCTACCCCGTCGAAATCGGCGCCCCCGGGAATGAGAGTCCCCAAACCGGCGATTATTTCCACCTCCTCCGGATCTAAGGCCCGTTTGTAAAGGCGAATATCGTCTATCAAGCCGATTAGATAAAATGTTTCGTCCTCATACTGATAACTAACTTTTCCAATCGTTAATTCCTGACTGCGATTTGGAATGTATTTCGCTTGTGCGTCACTGGCGACTTCCACGCCGTTAAGGTAGAGTTTCTTGAGTCCGGTATAAGCTCCGTACGCATTCGGTCCGCTCGTCGATTCGAACGTCGCCGCTACGTGCGTCCATACCCCTTGTTCTATATCCGCATAACCCTGTATGTCCCAATATCCTTCGGATTCCGGACCTATGCCCGTGAAAAATTGCAGCTTCTTATCGGTCGTGATGAACAGTGCGTAACCCGCTACGAATATTTCCGGTTCCGTCGCCACGGAGCAACTGGAGACCGGCGTGCGAAATTCTCCTCCAATCTCGCTCGGTTTTACCCAGAAACTTACGCTGAAATCTATCGGATTCAGATTCGGATCGTACGCTACGCGAACATAATCCCCCGTACCCTGAAACTCCAGCGCCCCGCCCAGCTTGCCTTTGCCGGGCTGCCATTGCGGATTATCCACTAGGATCCCGTCATAGCCTCCCGATCCCTCCGTTTCCCCCTGATCCCCCATTCGATCCGACGCTATGTCCCCCTC
>CAZNQT010000102.1:0-11287 GCA_964574885.1 uncultured Pirellulales bacterium | reverse complement strand
AGTTCTTACTTGTCCGTGGTTCTTCTTTGTGACTTACCCGCTGAATGACGAGTACTATGACTATACCTTTGCGATCACGGTCATGGCCCGACTGGGCATACTCTTTATTCGTTATTCGGATTTCGTCATTGATTCGTCATTCGAGCTTCGGTATTTGTCATTACTCTTGTCATAACGCCGGTTGGCGATATGTCCGTATTCTATAATTCGTCTTGCGCTTCTACTTAGACTTTAAGTCCGACTTTCCGTGCCCACTGCCGCCATTGCTCCCTCATCGCTTTTACCTTTTCGGGATACGTGTCGGCAAGGTTGTTGGTTTCTGTACGATCTACCGCCAGATGATACAGTTCCCATTTCCGATTGGCCAGCGCCACCAGCTTCCACTCGCCGATACGTACCGCTCGACCGCCTTCGTGTTCGAAAAACAACATGTCGTGTGGCTCACGCTTCTCTCCTTTCAGAATCGGCAGCAGACTCTTGCCTTCCACAGGCGTGATGGAGTTGCCGTTGTATTCGGTGGGGTACTTGCCGCCGGCTAATTCCAGGCAGGTCGGCAGAATATCCATTACATGGCCGGGCTGTTCCGTAATCGAGCCAGTTTTCGTCTTTAATCCTGCCGGCCAATGGATTACCAACGGCGTATGACATCCCCCCTCGAACGATTCCTTTTTCCAGTACCGAAACGGCGTATTCGATGCGCTCGACCAATGCGAGCCGATGCCGCAGTAACTTGTTTCCATGCCGACTTCTGCCGGGGGAATATTACGATAATGCATGGTTCGACCGTCGCGCGTTTGACTGCTCCGGTCGTACCCCGGCTCGCGAGGCGTTTCCGGAGACGCCCCGTTATCCGAGAGGAATAGGATTAGCGTAGTTTCAAAACATCCTGTCTCCTGGAGGGCATCGACAATCTTGCCGATCCCCTGATCGATACGGTCGATCATCGCCGCGTGTACCGACATCTTCGCCGATTGAAATGCCTTTTCTTGTTCCGTTAACTCGTCCCAGGGTTTCCCCCAGCCTTGAATCGGTGGCAATGGTGTATTCTCTTTCCGAAACAAACCCATCTTTAATATCCGTTTGTAACGGTCGCGACGCAGTTTCTCCCACCCGTCTTTATACGTGTCCTTATACTTGGCGATGTCTTCCGGCCGGGCATGTAATGGCCAATGAGGATCGCAGTAGGCCAGGTACAGAAAAAATGGCTTCTCGGATTTACTCAGTTCGCGGATATACTCCACGGATTTGTTTGTGATCGCATCGGTAAAATAATAATCGTGCGGCACTTCTTTCACCGTCTTTGTGCCCTCCACGAGCGAAAACGGATCGAAATGGTCAATCACCCCCCAGATCACGCCGTAGTGCTTGTCGAAACCACGATTGGCTGGATACGTCTCCAGCGGTGCGAAGGGGACGTCCGGATCGTACTGATGATCGAGCCATTTTTGATGCAGGGCCTTATTCGATAGTGGGATCGTCTGCGACAGGTGCCATTTCCCCGCCATCGCCGTTTGATAACCCGCGCCCTTCAGCGCCTCAGCGATGGTTACCCCGTTACGCGCTAGATTGCGACCGTTTAGCACCAATCCCACCTGATGCGGATACAATCCCGTCAACAAACTCGCCCGCGTTGGACAGCACCGCGCGCAATTGTAAAACTGCGTAAACCGCAGTCCGTTTGCCGCCAACCGGTCCAGATTCGGCGTCGCGATCTCGCCCCCGAAACAGCCCGCATCCGAAAATCCCATATCGTCCGCCATCAGGATCAGGATATTCGGTCTGCCCGTTCCCGCCGCCTGCACCCGCTGCGAGTTCCACAACTGCCCCGCCCATGCCGCCGCCCCCACTTGTCCCGTTCGCTGTAAAAACTCACGCCGTGTTACGCAATATCTACTCATGCAATCTCTTCACCTCCATATTGGATAGAATTCTCAAGCCCTACTTATTCTAGCTAACTCTATTGCTCTGTCAAAAACATCATTGCCATTCTGAGCGAGACGAAGTTCGAACAGGAAATTGGGTTTGTTTTGTAAAAAAGGGGTATGTTCCGGTGAATACCGGGCCTTATTGGATGCTCGGGCGGTCGGATGGAGGTTGAGGAGGGCGGTGGTTGCGATGGGAAAACCGATTTTTTGAAAGAATAATCTACGATTCATCGTAATTTCTTTTCAGTAAAGGATTTATGAGAATTTTGGCCGAATTCGAGGGGCGGAGTATCGGCTTCGTGGGCGCCGATATCGGGTGCCTTGCCGGTGTATTGGTCGTTGAAATTGGGCAGGCGGACACCCTGGTCGTAGCCGGGGCTGCGTGGATTAAGGTAGAATATGCCTTTATCGGTTTTCAGACCGGCGTTTTTGACGTAGATGGGTTCGGCTTTGATACCGTGGATTTCGGGCGTACCAGCGGCGGAGATACGACCCTGGTAGAGGTCGTAATCGTAGTCGCCGAGGGGATCTTTGTTTTTGTCGTTGATGGCGCGGGATTTGACCTGGAGGATGTTATTGCGGCTGGTGACGTTGACCATGGGCCCGCCCCAGCCGAGCCCGAGACTGGCGCCGACGGAGATTTTACCCTTGTCCGTCATTTTACCGACGTGCAGGATCGTGTTGTGGAAGACGTAGATTTTACCGCCTCCGGTTTTGTCGCTGGTCTTGAGGAAGCCGCCGGTGTACTCGTTGGGGGCGACGCGCATTTCCCTGGTGATATTCCGCCAGACGTACAGGGGTCCGATGGACGTGGAGGCGCAGGCAACGCCGACGAATACTTCGTTCGTGTAATTATCCCAGATGCGTACGTTGCAGTTAGCGCCTTCGGATTCGATGGCGTCGTCCCAGCAGTGACTGAGCAGGTTGCCGTAAATGTCGGAGTCACGGTTGGGGAATCCAACTTTGCTGAAGTTGGAGCCGGCGCCGAAGATATCGTTGTACTGATGGTCGTCGTCGGAGAAGACCGTATTGTAGCGGATGACGTGATTGCCCCTGCTGTTCCAGAAACAGACGGCCTGGGGCCCTTCGGGATGGTAGGATTCTTGTTTGCCCGGTCGAGGTCGGTTTTCGCGCCAATTATTGGAGTCGCTACGCGGATGATGGATTCGATTGCGCTGCACGGTGATGCGTTCGATGGTTTTGGCGTTGGAATAAATAGCCGAGTCGTAGTTCTCCCCCCAGCCATCGTCGCGGATGCGTCCCCAGCCGCTGATGTCGCAGTTTTCTATGATGACATCGTGGACGTTGTCCATGATCCGAATACCGTGGATGCGGGCGTTTTTCAAATTAAGGCCGCGAATGATAACGTAGGAGGCTTTGACGACGATGCAGCAGTCCTGTCGGTTGACGACGTCGATAGTTGCGGCGCCTTGAGGTTTGGGTGCGTAGAGGATGTAGCCGTCGGATTTACCGGATGGTTCGATGGTGAGAGTTTGGCGGGAACGTTCCGGAAGATGAATGGTTTTGGCGATGGGGAAGTTTTCGGTCCAGGTTTTACCGTGTAAAGTTGTTTGGTTAGAAGAGCCTTGCAGCGATAGTTTGATTTCATATTCGGTATCGGGTTTCAGATGGACGATACTGCCGCGGTATTCCCGGTCGCGTTTGTCGAACCAGAGGGGGTACGCCTGGCGCCAATTCTTTGCCTCGGTGGCTCGATAGTTCACCTGACAGATTGTAGATTCAGCGCCATCAGCCGGTTTCCAATATAACCCGATACACTCGAACGTGGGGACGGCCGAAGGGGATGGGGAAGCCACCATCAGCGACGGCGAAATCATTACGGACCATAGGATCAATCCGTAGAACGACTTATAACATTTTTTTTGCGCTAACATATATGTTCTCATGATTGAAATCACTTTCTCCTATCTAATCCACTGCCTTTGCCTGCGGCAGAAGGCTGCCACCCGTTGAGTGAAGATATGTGCGTCAGCCCTCTGAACGAAGTCGAACGGCTGTGGAACAAATTAGGTAAATATCGGCCAATCCTCTTTGTCGATGGAAATGGGATCATCATAAAAACCTGCCCATGTTGATGCACTGGAATAAAACCATTCCTCCGGCGAATCCACGAATCCTTTTCGTACCGGATTGAGATGAATGTAGCGAATGGTTTGCAACAAAGTATCTATTTCCGTTACATTGTGATCGTACCCCCCTCCTTTTTGCCAAAACCTCAGTTTTTGAAATTTTTGTCCCGTGGCAAGCTGTGTCAAACCATCGGGATTATGCTGTTTGAGATAATGAATGGCTTTTGTCGCGACAGGTTGTTTGATTGTTTTTAAAATTCTGGATATGGAGTATTCTTGTTGTTTGGGAAGAATGAGGATGTGCACATGGTTCGGCATGAAGACATAGGCCCAAAGGGAAAAATTATGTTTCTTTCCGGCCATCCGAAGAGATTCGATTAACCAGTTACAGGATCGTTTTTTGGAGAGAAAGTTTTTATTATGAAAACAACTGAAAGTCAATTCGTGTGCCTGTCCTTGAAAATCGAAACGTTTGCATTTTCGAATGTATTTATCTCCGATTATCATAATAAAGGTATTGTATTGGTATAATAAATTATCGCAAGTCGAAAAGCAGCCATTGCTTTCAGTAAAAAGTTGCTACTCATTGAAAGACAGCCTTTGCTTGCAGTAATAGGCTGCCACACACATTTGCCGGTTATTTATTCGTTCGGAAGCGGGTGGCAGCCCTTTCGACGAAGTCGAAGGGCTGTATCATGCAGGAATATAAAATTTTATTTGATTTCAGCGACGATAAGGGTTTTATCGTCGGTGATGGGACCGTGTCGGAAATCGGTTACTTTTTTCAGGATGTTGTCGGCCAGAATAAACAGATTCTCATTTTGGGCATGGAGGGCGAATTGGATAAGACCGGGGACGCCGAGTTCCTCGCCTAGTTCGTTCATGGTTTCGGTGATGCCGTCGGTATAATAGACAAGTCGGTCGCCCGCTTCGAGGAAGAGAGTGTGTTCCGGTTCCGGGCAAAGAATATCCTGATCAATGCCAATCCAGGGATTCTGGCTTACCAGCGGTATGACGTGTTGATTTTGTTTTCGGATCAGCAGGGGACTGGGATGTCCGGCGCCACACCAGGTGATGCGGTCGTGCAGCAGATCGATGCGGGAGGCGATAAAACTAAGGTACAGGTAGGTTTCACTAAAATGCTCGCAGATGAAATCGTTTAGAGACTGAACGATTTGGTGAGGAGGCAGGTCTTGGTGAATAAAGTGTCGAACTTCGCTGCTGACGCGGGCGGCCAACAGAGCCGGCGCGATCCCATGACCGGTGACATCGCACATCGTGATATAGCAGGTATTCGAGTCGGGAAAGCGAACCTGGCAATAATCGCCACCGACTGATTCGATGGGGATGTAACGGAGATCGACGTGGATCCGGTCGTGGCGGATGGGTTTGGGTAGGAGAGTACGGTGGATTCCAGCGGCAAGTTCGAGTTGTCGGTCGAGACTCTCCGATTTATACGCCAACTCCTCTTGAGTTTCCGTAAGCTGCCGTCGGAGCAGTTTGATCTGTTCGGTTTGACTCATGGATTCTCTCACGATATTTTCCTTTACGCTCAACACCCTTAGTATAGTAGTCATGGCAATAACAGGTCAACTTTGCCATTATGACTGGAATGGTTGTATGGTTTTTAATTGTGCTTTGCGTAAGGGCAGGTGACACGTTATAATTCGAATCGAACTTCTATAGTACCAGGGTGTAACAACGATAGAGGTGAATCATCCATGGAGCAATTTACAGCCTTTGTAGAGAAGATGAACGACATCGTCTGGGGGCCGGTGATGATCGTGCTGCTGGTGGGGACGGGATTGTATTTGACGGTTCGACTGGGATTCGTGCAGATTCGATATTTAAAACATGCAATCCACTGCATAACGGGACGATTCGATAATCCGCAGGAAAAGGGGGATATATCACACTTTCAGGCATTGTGTGCGGCGTTGTCGGCGACAATCGGTACGGGCAATATTGCGGGGGTGGCTACGGCGATCGCGCTCGGCGGGCCGGGGGCGGTATTCTGGATGTGGATGACGGCGTTGGTGGGGATGGCGACGAAGTTTACGAGTTGTTCGCTGGCGCTTCGGTATCGGGTGATCCATGCCGACGGCAGTGCGTCCGGCGGGCCGATGTATTATTTGGCCAAGGGACTAAAACTGAAATGGCTGGGGATTGTTTTTGCCTTTTGTGCGGGCATTTCCTCGTTCGGCTGCGGCTGCACCGTACAGTCGAATTCCGTGACGGATGGTTTGATCTCGCAGACGTTCTGGCCGGCAGGATGGAAAGACTGGTATATAAAAGAGAGTATTCCCTTCATTGGACATATCCAGGTGATGAAGCTGGTCATAGGAGCGATTTTGGCCTTGATGGTCGGGATTGTGATCATCGGCGGGATTAAACGGATTGCGCGAGTGGCCAGTCGCATCGTGCCGTTTATGTGCGTAGTGTATATCGCTGCGGCCTTGTTTATTCTGGTTCGGAATGTTGCGGAGATTCCGGACGCGTTTGTAGAGATTTTTCGCTATGCCTTTACGCCCGTAGCGGCCGGCGGCGGGATGGTCGGCGTGGTGTTGGCCCGAACTATTGAAAAAGGTGTGGCTCGGGGCGTGTTCAGTAACGAGTCGGGTTTGGGCTCGGCGCCGATGGCGCATGCCGCGGCGAAGACGACCGAGATGGCGCGGGAAGGTTTCGTAGCGATGCTGGGGCCGTTGATCGATACGATTATTATCTGCACCATGACGGCCCTGGTGATCCTAACCAGCGGCGCCTGGCAGGTTAAATCGGATCAAGGGGAATTGCTCTACGGTCCGGGCGGCAAAGGCGTGCCGATGAATATCGTCGTGGACGACGAACAGAAACAGGTAATCGGCCGCGTGGGAGAAGATCCCCAACCGTTTCTCGATGCCGAAGGGAATTATTACGAATTACCGACCAGCGCTTCGTTGACCGCAACGGCTTTTGAAAAAGGGATGCCTAAATTCGGGCATTTGGTGGTCTCATTCAGTCTGGTCTTTTTTGCGTACTCGACGATGATTTCCTGGTCGTATTACGGCGACCGCTGCTTTGAATATCTGTTGGGACCGAAAGCGATTACGCCCTATCGTTACTTGTTCTGTCTCTTTATTGTGGTCGGCGCCATAGGCGGTTTGGATCTCGTTTGGACGATAGCGGATAATTTGAACGCCCTGATGGCGGTGCCGAATCTGATTGCCCTGCTCGGTCTGGCGCCCGTGGCCGTCGTCGAGACCCAAGACTACCTCCGCCGCATGCGCGAACAACATCAATTGTAGGATTGGATGTTCAGAACGCGGATCACGCGGATGCAACGGATGTACAAAGTTGCTTTTATCGAGCGGTATCCGGATGACCAATCAAATAGCCAACCAATTTATATACTTCGGTTGAGGAATTACAATCGGCAGTATTCACCCGGTCACGAAAATCAGTTTCTCTGACCAGTTTAGCATTCGTGATTGCGGTATTGGTTAAATCTTTCAAACGTTCGTATATTCGCTCATCATTTTTTTGGTATTCATCACTACATACACTACGCCAATGCCTGTTTACTTCTCGAATAACAGCATCGCTATCTTGAAACAATCTGGCAGTTCTTGCGAAATGGGCTAATACCCAAACTTCAAAGCTGGGATTAGACAGACATAGTGTGATGCCGTTTTGTCGAGCCATTATCACGGCTTGATTCATAGATTCACGTTTATCCGATCCCTCCACATCCAACACACACCAAACTTCATCAAATTCTTCCCCTCGTCTTTCTGCCTGTTGCTTGTAGCGAATAGCTTCTTCAACGACACTTTCCGGGGAGAAACCGTGCCCTTTCTTAATCCTCACAGTGAATTTGGCCGAAACAGTTTCCTCTTGTTTGATACCGTAGAAGTAGTTGGGTTCGGTTTCCTGCCCTTCCCCGACAATCAGAATAGTGGTCTTAATTGGGCGAATTTTTTTGGGTCGTCTTATAACACCGCTGGTTCGTCTTCGACCGGTTTTTCGTGCCCCCTTGCTCATTTAATCTCCAGATCTTCAAAAATGGGCCCAAAGTTCGGCACGCCGCCATAGCGTCCCGCCAGATAATTCCGTTGAAATTTCTCCGTATTACGAGGTCGATCCTTGGTGTCAAAATCATATAACGAGTATAGTTCCGTAGACCCCTTGGGATTTTTTTCCGTAATCCATATCTGATCCCGACGAAATAACTCCGGATCCATCAAAGTGCTGTCGTGTGTCGCAAATATCAATTGAGCTTTACTTTTATTGACTTGAAATAACTCAAGGAGCTTACGTACTAATAACGGATGCATACTACAGTCTAATTCATCGGCAACAACAATTTTCCCATTATCAATTGCATCGATAATAGGTCCAAGTATAGCAAAAAATCTTTGTGTACCGTTTGATTCTTCGCTAATTTCAAAATTCTGTTTACTTTCGGAGCCATAGATTTTATGAGCCATTTCAACCGAAGTTTGTTTTACACTGCTATCATGCATTGCTCCTTTTACAGCAAAAAGTAATTCTTTTGCCGCAGACAATACCACTCGTTCATCATTTGCAAGACCTTTTTTTTCTTCTAACTCAAAAATCCGTTGCTCAAGATCATCTGAAGAAGGAATTTCTAAAGACGTTTCTCTAACATTAAATCCTTCAATGCCAAAATCAGCATGTTTCAACATTTCATTGAAGCGTGATTGCAGAACTATATCGTCTTTAATTCGTTCGATGGTTTTTGAGGTTAACAGATCTGGCGATTTTGACATATCAAAAATTAAAATGTTATTAATAATCCATGTGTAAACCCGACTTAATTCCTTTATATTCAATTCAGCGCCGCGAGAAAGAACCAGACCATTCTCACGTGTCTTATCGGTTAATATATTTTCTTCTTTTTTTAATGGCCCCCTGAAATTCCAATTTGATTTATTTGTTTTTTTGCAGTATGTTCTTTCAAACCATTTTTGCTTTTTCTTATACGGTAGTGGATATGCATTTAACCATTCTTCGTGAATCTTTTCAGAGGATGTAGCAAATCCATACTCGTATCTTGTTTCGTCAATTAAAAATTTTATTTCAAAATGAGAAGGTTTATTTCTAGATTCCGTATCCAAGCGAAAAGGAATAATATTTGGAATTTTATCGCCTTGGTTCATTTTAGTAGCTGAGAATTTTATAAGCCATTTCATAGCGTAACATGCTTTAATGAGATTACTTTTTCCAGAAGCATTAGCGCCATAGATGGCGGTGGATTTGAGCAGGTCAAATTTTTCACCGCGAATTAAATTTTCAGACAAGGACTCATCACGGCCGGAACTGGCGACCATGCTCAGTGTTTGTTCCTTGTTAAAGGAGCGGAAATTGGCAACTCGAAATTCTATCAACATTTTATGTCACCACCTTAGGCATACCGGTAGGTATCCTGCCCTGCCAGCAAGCGAATCGTAAATCCTAGATAATCCATTTACCATGGGAAAAATCGGCATTTAATCTTATTCTGTGCATATTTTCTGCACATATTGATTATAATATGGAATAATGGGCTTGTCTAGTGAATTTGTATAAAAATTGCTGCTTCTTATCGGACCTGATATTTACTTCTTTGGGTAGAGGAACTCCGGAACGGGTTGGATTTTGCCGGTGCGGTCCACGTGGACAAGTGTGGTTTTGGCCTGGGCGATCAGGCGGTTGTCTTTCGGGCGGATCAGTTCGTATTCGTGATCGATGCGGACGCGGTCGATTTTGGCGATTTTCGTGATTAATTCCAGTATATCATCATATTGCGCGGGTGCCTTATAGCGGATTTCCAGCTTGGCGATGACCAGCAGGATTCCCCGATCCTCGAGGTCGCGATAATCATAGCCATTATCGCGTAAGAGTTCCGTGCGGCCCATTTCGAAATATGCGGCATATTGGCTGTGATGTACCGCATTCATCCGGTCCACTTCGCAGTAGCGCACCCGGAAAGAAATTTTGCCTGTAGAGATATTACAGTGGTCTGGATCTTTATTTTGGGAATTCATACCCGGCTCCCAATTATGATAATAACGCTCGAATAACAGATTCTCGGTTTTTCTTATTCAGGAAATACGATATTCCTAAGACGCACCAAAACGTTGTGAACTCATAAGTGCTTATATTACAAGTGGTTATGGTCGCGTCCGGAAGATTTTATGGTAACGAATCTATGCCGGACGAAAAAATCCTACTATTTTTCCGGCTGGCCCTTGCAGTGTAGCGACTTTTCGATACACTGAAAAGACTTTATAGACAGGATGCCGATATAAGGTAAAAAACGAACGGAGAGTTAATGGCTCAGATAAAAATTAAAGCACGGAGTGGAGAATCGATCCAGCAGATGATGAAACGTTTTAAGAAGATGTGCGAGAAGGAGGGGCTCATCAAAGATATCAAACGTCAGAGTTATTATGAAAAACCCTCAGAGCGCCGCCGCCGCCGGATGCGTAAATCTCGCACGCAATTTCCGTAAACTATTTTTGTTAAAGGAGTTGCGCTTCGAGCGACTCTGGGAATATATATGATACGGAGATAAATTCTCAACGGATGATACGATCCGATCCGATCTTAGGGGCGGGGATAGAGAATAGGGAGAATGAAAGCCGGAGGATAAGGGCTTAATTCTGAATTATTCTCTATAAGCGGGATGGGGGAAAACCCTTGCGGAGAGTGACCAGGGGAAGGTATATAGGCATCTTTGTCGGACGTCCTTTTTGGCCAAGAGGGACAAATAGAAGTAAGTGTTTGTACTACAATGATTTAAGTCGTTTTTAGAAGGAGCTGATTGTGAGCGTGTTTAAGGTGGATGGCAGGCGATGGATTGTAATGTTCGTAATTATAGTCGGTCTTATATCTGTGGGACAAATGGTGTTCGCTCAGGGTAATGAGGATATCAGTAGTGCGGTAGATCAGGAGCTGAATCCGGATAGCAATATACCGATCCCGTGGGTATGGTGGATTGCGCCTATCGGGTCGCTCGCGGCACTGGTGGGGGCGTGGGTGCTCTATAAACAGGTGGTGGCGGCGAACGAAGGGGATGAGAATATGAAGACCATTGCCGCCTACGTCCGTGAGGGAGCCATGGCCTATTTGAAACGTCAGTATAAGATTGTGACGATTTTCTTTATCGTCGTCAGCTTCATTCTCTTTTTGATGGGTTGGGTTTGGCACGTACAGCATCAATTAGTATTTGTGGCGTTTTTAACCGGTGGGTTTTTCAGCGGTCTCTGCGGTTTCATGGGCATGCGAACG
>CAZNQT010000101.1:0-11288 GCA_964574885.1 uncultured Pirellulales bacterium | reverse complement strand
ACGTGTTTTTTATAGCCTCATAACCTGAAACAAATTATCTTGGACAGCAGTGATCACAAATATTATTGAACTGGGTGGTGGACAAGGAAGAGATTCAATCTACTTTGCCCCAAATAATATCAAAGTAACAGTTCTTGATTATTCTAAGAATGGTATTAAAACAATCGTCGAAAAAGCGGCACAACTCAATTCGTCAATTATGATGTAAACGGCGGAGAAACCGCTGCCGCATCTCCGGTGAATCCAGTTGCTGCCCCAGCATCTTTAAGGTGACGCGGCGTCCCGTGGCGAGTTGTTCCGCTTCATAAACCGTCCCCATACCGCCGCGCCCGAGCAATCCCAGCAACCGGTAGCAGCTCGTAGCAGCGTTCGATATCGTTGCCGCAGTCGGTGTATGGCCACCTTGACCGCACCCTCACTTAGATTCAGTCGCGCCGCGATTTGATCCCGGGATAATTCATCTTTACCGCTGAGACTGCCTTTGAGCGCCTCAAATTGATCGCTTTTTCCGGCTTCGGTCATTTCGTCGCGCAGGGCTTGCAGGACTCCGGTGACGGTCTCCAGCGCCCATTCGCGATCGAACAAGTGTTCCGGATTATCTGGCTGCTCCGATGCTCCAGCGTATCGGGCCTCCGGATCGAGGGCATCCCATTCGATAAATCGCACCTGGCCGCCGCGCTTCTGCGTTTGACCCCGATGCCATTCATTCGACAAAAAATGCTTCATCGCACCCAGCAGGTAAGATCGAAACTGGCCCCGCGCGCGATCCGCGGAGGCAAATCCACCTGTTTCGATGATTCGGGTAAAAAATTCTTGCGTAAGATCCTGGGCATCGACTGCTGAATACCCGCGACTGCGCACGAAGACATAGAGGGGATACCAGTAAGTCCGACAAAGTTCCTCGAGCGCCTCTCGGGCACGGGTCTGACTCGCCTCGTCGGGCTTGGCCGCACCCACCAGACTCCAGTGTGTAGTGGCAAATTGTCGGAGAGCAGGAACCGGTGTATTATTCATAGGCGTATCATAATGCAGCGGCGCTAAATCACAAACGGGAAAATCAGGATGACCGAACCGGTGCCACTGTAACAGGAAGAGACTCTCTAACCAAATGGATTCAATTCGAATATGGAACTTACTTGAAGCAATTGCTGGATTTATGTTCAATTTTTTATTTGCTAACGGTTTTTGATTAAGGAGCTATCTCGTACCCCTCAGCAACGAAGTAGAGATGAGTGAGGGATCGCAGAATTATGTATCGCCTACGACCGCCGGGACAATACGACGGTTTGCGATTCATCCGCTCAATTTGCGCATCTACGGACCGAACGATGCACTCATCAGTCAGATCAACTTCAAGACAGATGATGACAAGAAAAAGCCCCTCTGGCCTCACCTTTAACGATATGCAAAGTGGATACTAAACATAAATCGCACGGTTCCGCCCACGATAAATCATTGCGCAAAGAGTTTCTGGGAAAATCCGGATAATTTACTATTCTGCAAGTAATTGAGTAACAGATATTTTCTCACATTGGTGTCTAAAAAACTTCTAGCAAAACATCCTCAGGATACCTTATGATCCACACAATATTACATCTTGGACTCTATGCCCTGTCGTGGACTTTTTCAATCCCAACCACCGCGGTGGGATTACAACAAATAATCAGTCAATAGTCTTTTTTTATCTTTCCGTTATCGCTTGCCAAGGTGAATCCGGAACACGGGAATACACCCTTCTTCAGAAAGTTATTTCATAACATTATCCTTTATAAAAGGGACCTGACCTCTTGCCCCGTCGGTCGGGGAATAAGGGCACAGGGCAAGCGGAACACAGGTCCCTTTTTATTTCCGTTACAAACCCATATTCCCAACATAGATGGCGGACCATCATTGGCGAGTGTTGATGCAAAAATTTCTATTTTTCGGAAATTTTACGGAAATCGGATTTTATCAGACCTTGGACACAACAAAGATATCAGCCGTTTTTCCTTACGAATGCTACAGACTGACTTGTTGAAAAATTGAAAGTGTATGAAAAACACTTTATTTTGTCATCTAAACATCCCCTTTTAAAGGTCGATATTTCGTCTATCTAAGGATTCATTCCCTCATCGTATTTTTTTAGGTCCGAAAAAAAGAATTGGAGCGGAATTTACTAAAATGCCATCAACATTTTCCTCTTGAGAATCGCCTGGTTTATAAAAAGCGAAATCAGGAAAAAACGACTGTCAGGTACAAACGCAACGGTGATGCCGAAACGATGAGTTGAAGTATCCGTGAGAGCGAGCGTACCGACATAACCAAAGGGATGGCGGATATGGTTTTCCCGAGGAGGATTCCCCTGGCTGATGGCAAAACATTTTTAATGCGATTGTTGTTATGAGAAAAATATTATTATTAACAATTTTATTTTTAAAAAGTGCCGTGGTCTTAGGTGATGTTACTTTATCCGTATATGAAACGGACGGGATAACTCCTTTTGATGGCAGAGATATCATCGTGGGTACCGAGTTGACTGTTATCATCAATTCTGACTCAGGGGATTACTGGAGCGGCGGGGTGTTTCTGGCGGGCGACAACCGGGGCTTGGGTGTTCTATCCGCCAGAGACTGGGATCCCAACACGCTGGATTGGGCAGGATCGCGAACCGAAGCAGCGGGTGCGATGGCGACGGTATGGGAATATCAAGATTCCTGGCTATGGGGCTGCGATTTATATACGGATAGCTATGGCGTGGAAGCGGGCGATTGGTTTATCCTCGACTATGAGGCAACGGCAGTCGGCGATCCCAATTTTGGATTCTATGATTACAGCCAGAGTTGGGATTATCCTGTTTCCACGGTTACATTCACTCAGGTTCCCAGTCCGGATTTTGACAAAGACGGCGTCGTAAATCTTGCCGATTTTGCCCATCTCAGTTTGTACTGGCTGGAAACCGACTGTGAGGAAATATCCTGGTGCGAGGGAGCAGACCTTAACACCGATACCGTGGTAGATATGCAGGATCTGGCGTTGTTATCGGATTACTGGTTATGGGGCTCATCAGATACGGAGCCCCAAGGCGATCCCAATGATCCGCCTCCGGGCGGCGGTGAGGAACCGCCCGGCGAAGATCCAAACCAGTCGGGGATAACGTATCGAATCGTTAATCCTCAACTTTTGCAGGAAATCACTCTGAGCCTGGGAGAGAGTACCACTCTTTATGTAGATAAAGTAACCGTTGGGGAGGGGAGTATTTCTTCGTTTTACGTGGAAGTGGATATATCAGATCCCAACCTCGGCCGGATCGACAATACGCCGTACGATCCCAACAATCCGCCGGGACCGGGAACGGCTCGGATTCTGGCCGCGCCGAGTCGTTTAACAATATTTGATTACTGGGGGCCGGGTTCTATGCAGGAAGAAGGTATCGATCTGACAGGTTCTACGTGGGATATATCCATTTATGATGGTGCATTGGCAAGCTTCGTCTATACCTGCGAAGCTGTCGGTGACGTAATCCTTGAGTTATACAACTGGGATTCATATAGTAACACGGAACATCAGTTAGTATATCCTCAAACAGAACACATCATCATTCATCAGGTGGATCCTAATTCCCAGCAGATGATGATGTCCGGCGGCGAGGGACAGAACAGTTTGTACGAGCAGAGTGACATGAAAACGCAATCGATTGAAAACGATATGGAAGAGCTTTTATTATGGCTTGATGAGATCTGGAATGATGAAAATTCGGGATTGCAGGAACAGTTTAGCGAGGAGGAATGGCAAGATTTTATTAACAGAATCGTAGATCCCTACGGTACATTGAATTAGGCTCAATCCGTCGTCAAGAGAGATATCAAGAACTGGGATAAATGATCATGATGAGGAAAATAATAATAATAGTGACAATGATATGGAACTTTGTATTCATCACGGACGGTGTGACTTCAGCGGAACGTCAGCTTGTCAGAGATGAAGTTTTGTCAATCATACAAACGTTGAATGAGAAACCCCGAAAGTTTTGGATCGCGTCGGGTGTGATTGAGGCTATTCATTTCGAATATCGAGCGCCTAAGTACGAAGACGAGGCAGAGATCGAGGTTCTGGCCCAAGAGGAATTGCAGGCATATATCGAGAGTCCCAATAAAATCGAACGAAGCCGAAAATTACAGGAAATGAAGTGTAACGCGATCCCTTTCAATGTACGGTATCGCCTGACGAATGAATATACCATGCGTTCCCGTCATACGATCAAGGTTGACAACGATAAATTCCTTTGGCAAATCTCTGTATTATCACGTGAGGATTCGATCAAGCCGGCGGGCGGATCTTTCATGAGCGAATATTTCAACCTGAATTGGAACACCGAGCGTATCTTTGCCTGGGATGGTGAAAAATACACTATTTATTTTGTTTCCGGGAATCAGGCCGTGGTCAAGGAAGATGCCGGCAACCTGCCTATAGCTGTAAATGGTCCCCTGACCGCCGGGTTGGTCCCCTGGGGCCATGGTAAGTATCGATACGATTTTCTTGCTGCTGCTGATATGAATGCGGTGGAAACCGAAGTTTCCGGTCGTCGGGAAATACAGTTGACCATAAAGTGTCAGGACGAAACCGAGATATTTCTGATACTGGATACGACCAAGGATTATGCCGTACTCCATCAAGCCGTACAAGGGAAAGACGGCACAATCACGCTACTAACCTGCGAGGACTATCGACTTATTGCGGAACAGTGGCTACCGGGACACATAGAGATCGAACAGTATGAGATTGCGGGATCTTCCTCGCGACTTGTCGCCCGTGACGTATGGGATTTTACTTCGATACAACCTGAAATGGTAACTCCGGAAAATTTTGTCACACGATTTGCCAACGATACTCTGATAGAATATTACTCATCCCTCACGCCTGAGCCGTTAAAGTACCGTTACTCCGCACCGACAGATCAAAATCGCACTATTGATACGGATATGCTGCTGTACGAAAGTCTGCAGCGAATAACAACTTTCGAGGAAAGTATCCCTTCTAATTGCGCTACCCTGGGATTAAAATATGTCGTGTCTCAATTCGGTAAAAATTCCACGGAATTGGAACTATCCTCACTGGCGGACAACCCGGAAAAAGCAACCAGCCTGTATGCGATTAAGGAATATGTACAATCCCTTGGTTTATATTGCCGGGCGGTTCAAACCGATTTGCAGACACTTCGAAGTATGCCATCCTATCAGGTGATTTTACATTTACCGACCAAGAATCATTTCGTGGTTTGGGGCAATATGGATAATACCTACATTCGGTTGATTGATTTGAGTAAAAATCACTTCTTTTATCGTACGAACTTAGCTGCTTTCCGATTGCAATGGAGTGCTGGAACCGCACTAATGATTTCCGACGAACCTATCGAATTACCCGGGAATTGTATGGAAATAACCGAATCAGAGCAACAGCAAATCTTCGGTTCGGATAACTGTGACTTCGGCTGCTTTGCCTGTACGAAATTAATTCAGGTTTCCAACGTGATCTTTTGTCCGCAGCCGATCTATACCTGCGGGGGTCAGTATCGGGTATATCCCGCGCGCTATACCTGTGAACCGGCCCCGACCGGTCATTGTGAAGGCCACAGCATGCTGCATTACATGGAAACTCCCTGCATTGATAATCCGGATTTTCCCGGCCAATGCACCGTTACCGGGACCTGGACGAGTTGTTTTATGCGCGCCTGCAACAGATGATGCTCACTGTACTGCAAAGCGCGTGAATTTATATTATTAAACAGAAAAGTTTACAGGAAATAGAAATTACTTTAAAGGACCCAAAAGTTACAGTAACGCACATCGAAACTATCGGGAGTATGTACGTAGAAACTGACACGGAGTATGTTGCCGATGTCATACTGATCCGCAAGGAAGCAGATATTCGCATCGGCGCGGGTGTGTCGCTGACACTCATTGCGCGAGATAGCGTGCACATAGAACCAGGAGTCATTGTACGTTCTATCGGCAGGGAAGCCCAGTCGGATTTGTGTGACTCCAGCGAGCATTGCCTAACGGATACCAATAGAAATGGGAGAGGAGAAGAAGGCGGTCACGTTGGAGATTCCGGTAGTTCAGCGGGAAACTTTATTATCTGCACGACCCATCTCGAATTTGAGCAGGATATGGAGCGATTCTTTTACGTTGCCTTAGTAGGGGGAAAAGGAAGAAGGGGAGGTCTGTTCTGGTTGAACCTGGTTGAATCGACAGAAAACAGAATTGTAGTCGAAAAGATTTCCCCTCCGATTCTTATCGGAGGAGAGGAAGGGGATGCAGCAAGTAGCGATAATGGGAGTACAAGCGGGATTCCGCACAATGCTGTGTTTGACCGTAGAAATGCCGTCCCACGTGGTTCGACAGGGATCCGAGGCAAAAAAGGCAATCAGGACAACGAGGGTGAGTTCAAAATCACCTTCTTCCCTACCTTCTCAGATGCCTTGAAGAGATTGGGCGACGAAGGATAACGTAAGAAATTTTCAAGTACTGGGAGAAAGACCGAAGAGAGTTTCTCACCTCGAGGCAAGACCCGTCGCGGGGGGGACGGGTCTTGTTGTTTGCCTTGCCTTTTTAAATTTGACAGAAATGGAAAGAAATCATATCATTTGGTTATACAAATGTGTGAAGTTTCTATTAAGGCAAGGATCGGATCGTGGTGAAAACCAGGGGTTTTACATTAGTGGAACTGCTTCTGGTGATCGGTATTATAGGGCTACTGACATCTCTGCTGATACCGGCTCTCAGGGGAGCAAGAGAACAAGCTCGTTCGGCCCAATGTTGTGCTAATATTCGCCTTATCGGGATTGGCTTTTCCCTATATCAAACCGAAAATAAATCGTTTCCATATGAGTATGTCCCACCCCCCCTTCAATCAACTCCTCCACCGGGAGGATATATAGGCAATCCCTCGTTTGACAGGTTGGGATGGTGGTGGTTTCATTATATAGACGATCACCTCGGTAGAAATTATACATCTCAAACGTTTCTGTATTGCCCTTCCCGATCTTTTACCGACCTGGAGGTAGCTGAAAATTTACTTTGTGGCAGCTATGGCGTTAACGTCTCCGTAATAAAATACGCTCCGGGCGAGAATGCATACAGTGACTTCAGCGGCAAATCTTTGAATAGCAGTCAATTATCGTATCCGGAAGAAACGATAATGATTCTCGATGCAGGATACGCTACGATCTGCTGGTGGCAGGCAACCGCCAATCCGCCCATTCCTCTCGGCAGTTCCCGTGAAGGATTGTCATACGTACCGGGTCTTAAAATCAATAAGGAACGACCGGTCTGGAACAGCCTGAAAGATGATGCCGTTAGTGGCCGCCATTGGAATAAAAATGTGCACGTTGGATTTGTCGATGGTCATGTTACCTCCCAACAGGCCGATACGTTATTGGTTACTGAATGTAATGGAGAGTACCGAAACCATTACCCCCTCTGGCAACCTTGAAGTTGTTGTCCTTCATCAAGGCAGATATTGATTGATGGCTGCCTGAATTTCAGCATTACTGAGATATTCGACAGTGCTTATCGTTTCCAGTACGTAGTCATTATCTTGCAGAGTCTTCTTATACCATTCGATCTTTCGTGGGAGATTGGTCGCGGGATCAATGTACCCTCGCCATTTTCGCGATATGTCAGATCCGCTAAAATCGATTTCTTTCCACGCCAATTCCCATACCTCGGTTGCGGGTGTTTCCGTTTCTGCTGCTTCGACAGTAATCCGCTTCCAGGTAGCGTTTTTCGAAGCATCGGACAAACTGGGAGGCGGAGCCAAACCCAGCGCGCTTTGCATATAGGATCTGGCTTTCTTCAGGAACTGAGGCGTAGCGGCTTTAAACTCGATAGTACCCACTCTCAAATCCCTAGTCCGAGTGCCCTTGTTGACAAAATCCCAATAAACCACAACATCCCCCGTTTTATTCAAATAAAGATTGTCAGGACGGGAAATCCAGGTTTCCTGGATCGGATCCGTACGTCCCGGTTCCCACTTCGAGATGTGGATGGCGTCGATTTTTACCAGCGCTGTACGGATTTGATCTATACTGATTGCCGTGGCGGACGAGGTATAAAAAATCAGACTCAAGGCGATAAGAACAACCGCGGCGGCAGCGGCTGGATAGGCGATCCTTTTTTGAAATAGCCAAGCATAGGACTTTTGCTTTTTTATCCGCCTTGCCTCGTTTAACGCATCGGCTTGCTCCTCAAGAACAGCGATTTCTTTCAAAGTTTCCGTAGGCTCTGTCACTGTAACATTAACGGGCCAATCCCGGTATAATTCCTTCGACGTTTTGCTGCCGGTTTCCTCCTGTTTGGAATCAGTAATCCGGAACTGTGTGGTGATTCTAGACTTTCGCCTGTCGAAAATTGTGTAAATAACTTGATGCATATCCAGCAGTTTTTTCAAACAATGCGGGCAGTTCTTAAAATGGAAAGCGGTAGAGTCAGGTGAATATATTTTTTCCAGATCTTCCGCTTTCAAGCCATAAGGAACAGTCAGGTCGAAGATTTCGGATACTTCCCTTCGCTCGCATTCGATATCAACTTGACGAGAGCTTTTGGAAAGAGCCCGGAACCTGTCCCAGTAAGCGTTGTATAATAACTCTCGGCAAACCCGGCACCGGCATATATGATCCAGAATTTCAGGTGTACAATCCGTCGGTTCCATAGCCGTAAGGTGAGGTATTTGATCTTGGGCGGTGGCACAATGTTTGGAATCCGGACGGAAAGTTTCAGAAAATAATTGCGCCAGTCGTCTTAGCTGAGATTGATTTAATCCCAACTTCTGGATGGTTTCAAACTCCTCTTTACACTTCGGACAGTGATCCAGATGAGCGGTAATGGGAGTCGGGATGTTTGTCTCCAGTCCTTCCAGGTTTAAAATGGCCAGAAACGGCTTGATATGCAAACAGCTAACCTCTTGTTCGGTAAGAGAAAATTGCAGGGTAAGACTCTGATTTATAACCGAAGAACTTCTCGGCGGATCATTGTCCTCATTAGTTTTTACGTTGCTTAGAACGGCTTTGAGGTTATTCATTTCCTGACGGCAGTGCTCACAGGTGCGGATATGGTCCCGAACCTCGGCGGGCACCGGCTCCGCTGTACCGGAAAAGAGCAGATCATAGTAAAACGGTTTTGCCCTTTCGCAGGTTGAAACAGAATCAGGAACTATCATGATCATTATCCTTAAAAGCGGTCATGGATTTTCGAATCTTACTCAAACCTACAGAAAGATACCGGCTCACCGTACGGGGTGATACGTTCATTTGTTGGGCCACTTCAGAGGTGTCGTAATTTTGCCTGTATCGCAGGGTTACTACCTTGGCCTCCGCAGCAGTTAGATGTCTGGCCACGAATTGGAACATTTTGTCGGTTTCTTCTGCTCGAATTAATTGATCCTCAGGTTTTTTTCGATACTGGCTATTGCGGTGGATCTCAGAATAGCGCTGTTTCAATTTCTTATATCGTTTTATCTTGTTTATGGTATCCTTGACATCGTTGGTTATTGTTCGATAGAGAAATCCCTTTAGATTTTGCACATCGGCAGGTACAGGATGTGTCACCAGCGAAAGAAAAAGACCCTGATAAAGATCATCGGTCAATTCGTCTCGTTTGATATTATAGCGAATCACCGTACGAATGAACGTTCCATGCTGCTCGAATATCTTTGCGGCTTGCCGGACATTTACTGATAATTCGTGATTATTTAATTGCATCAAAGATATTGGCATGGTGTATTACTGCATCCTAATAGTTTCAGCGATTTCTATAACGCATATTACACACAAGAATTATTTTAACAAAAACCGTTAATAATATAAACAGCCGACAGGATTTTTATTAAGCAGAGGGAACCTGTTATAAACCTCTGTCAGAAAAGAATTTACGCCCCTGAGATCGCTGAGCCTACAAAATCCAATTCCCGGATGGTCGGATAATTTGCGATGATTCATGTTTGTCTATACAGGCCACAAGGGTTGCGGGTCATTAATGCCGTGGATGTCTATACTATACAATTATTCCATTAGTAGCAGATTTCACGTAATTTAAGTGATCTGGAGCAATGAAAATCGTTGTAGGTTTGAAGTCCGCGCAGTTAATAAGGCGAGGCGGTGGAGCCGGTCGGGGGGGAAACCAGCATCGCCACGCAACCTCGCCGTGGTCGGGAGGATATACTGCGAAAACTATATATTTAAGTTAGATACCACAAAACACACAGGGAATCAAGTCTTGAATAAAAATATTTAAGGTGCCAAATCAATATGAATAATTGTGAGGCTATGGGGATACGGGAACATTTTATCCTGTCTCTGTCGTTCTTGCCCGTTGGTATTTTCCTATGTTGTCCAGTTTTCAAGCTATGCTTCCTCCCGATCCTAAAAAATCGCCATGAATTTATGCGGGTAACATCATAATTGAGTCAACAACACCAGGTTGTGACACAAGACCGTCAAGCCTACTCTGGTGGCGTAATGCTTAAATTTCTTGAAAAAGCTCTTACCCAGCTTAAAGGCCTGCCTGAGCATTTAACAGAATTCCCCAGTTGTTTCTTAGCCTTTGCCATTCATCCGGGGTATTGACATCGAGCTGGGTAGGATTTGGGTAGGCCAAACGGGAAATTTTGGATACCGACAAAGTGACGGTACCCTGGCAGAGATGTTTGACGGAGCAGTTCATAGTACGATGGTACTGAACTTGGTCTCAGAAGAATACGACAGATTGAATACTGCAAGTCTGGCAGGAAGCTTTGTTAACAAGCTTGATACCGGTCTGAATATTCTGTCTGGAGCCATCAGCACAGATTACATCTGCTATGAAGACTTGGCTCTTACCAATAATTACCTGCTGCTGGTTGCAGAAGATTTCGTGGTTAAATATGAAAATCCCTACCAGGGTTATATGGAACCTGTACCGGAACCGACAAATATGACTTTTTTTGCTTTCGGAGCCTTCTTAATCAGATCACGGAAAAGATATTGAAAGATAGTGGAGACATATTTTCCCTTAGTATTATTTTCATACTTCTGACAAGCGAATCCAACCGTGACCTTAGTAAACATATCCATAACGAAAGGAAATCTTGTTTGATTCTGGCATGTTACATTTACACCCCTATTGAAGACTAGTTCGGTAAAACCTCTTAATCTGTTTTCGCTTGCATGGTAGTATGTTATGGACTGATGGGTGAAAGCAGTAGAAATATTTGTGTCGGCGCTTCAATTCGGCGCGCATTCTAACAATTGCCGAAATTTTTAATTCATATGTCCG
>CAZNQT010000100.1:0-11309 GCA_964574885.1 uncultured Pirellulales bacterium | reverse complement strand
TTGAAACGGTTTCCTATGCCCTTTTCGCCGCATAGGGAATGGCTAAACCGCACATATACAAAATCGTTCTTTTCGAAAGAAAGTAACTGAGGGTTTACTATGGAGGTAGGATTAGAATCTGAGAGGGGTTAAACCATGAACAAGGCAAGACGCTGGATGAGGGCGGTGTATTTATGTCTCCTGATGTCCGTATCGATTTTCGGTGCAAGTAAAGAGGCGCCGGAGTTCCGTTGGCCGACCATAACCAAAGAAGCTCGACCGTGGACGTATTGGTGGTGGATGGGCAGTGCCGTCGATAAGGAGAACCTCACCCGAACCCTGGAAACGTATCGTAAGGGGGGAATGGGCGGCGTTCATCTGGTTTGTATCTATGGAGTAAAAGGATGGGAAGATCGTTTCCTCGATTTCCTTAGCCCCAAATGGATGGAGATGCTGGCGCACACCACAGCCGAAGCAAAGCGATTGGACATGGGATTTGATATGTCAACCACAACGGGCTGGCCGATGGGTGGTCCTCAGATTAGTCCTGCCGAAGCGGCGAAAAAAGTGATCTGTAAAACGTATGCTCTCCGGTCAGGAGAACGTCTTACCCAAAAGATAGAAGCGGAGGGTTCTCTACAAACCCTCATGGCGTATTCCGACCAGGGCCAGATTGTGAATCTTACCCAGAAGATCGACTCAAATGGTTTCCTGAACTGGACAGCCCCGCCCGGAACGTGGGAGTTATACGCGGTCTTCCAGGGTTGGACAAAAATGATGGTGAAACGTTCAGCCCCCGGCGGCGCCGGTTTGGTATTAGATCCATTTTCTTCCCAGGCGATGAGACATTATCTTAAACGTTTTGACCTGGCATTTGCTGATTATACGGGGGAGATGCCACGGGCTTTTTACCACGACTCCTATGAGTATTATGGAGCCGACTGGACCGATGACTTTTTTGCACAGTTTGAATCGAGGAGGGGCTACGACCTTCGCAATTATTTGCCATTTTTTTTCGGGAAGGGTCCGGACGAGATCGTGGCACGAATCAAGTGTGATTACCGCGAGACAATAGCGGATTTGTACCTGGAAGAGCATCTTAAGACCTGGATAAACTGGGGACACAAAAAGGGTGTTCTTCATCGCAATATGGCCCACAAGAGTCCCGGCAACCTTATAGACACTTATGCCGCGGGGGATATCCCGGATACGGAGATCTACGGTCCGCAAAGAGATCGGCTTCTTGCCAAAGGCAGATACGCCTCGTCGGCGGCTCACCTGGCGGGCAGGCCGCTATTAGCCTGTGAGACCGCCACGTGGATCGGCGAACACTTTACGGTTTCTTTAGCCTTGGTCAAGTCGGCGGTTGACTTACTTTTTGTCGGAGGCGTGAATCATATCACCTATCATGGAATGACCTATTCTCCGGCGGGTGAGCCTTGGCCCGGTTGGTTATTTTACGCCGGGACCCACTTCGGCCCCCGCAACAGCTTTTGGCGGGACCTGCCGGAACTTAACGCCTATATCGCCCGATGCCAATCGATCCTACAATCCGGAACTCCTTCCAATACGGTTCTGCTCTTTTATCCCATATATGATTCCTGGCATGATAAAAATGGCAGAGTCATGTGTTTTGGAGCCGCGGAGCAAATAAGAGGTCCTCAGCGTAAGGTGACAAGAATTCTGGTGGATCGAGGCTTTCCGTTCGATTTTGTGTCGGATAAATTTCTGGCTGGCGCCAGGAATTGCGACGACAAAATCCAAATCGGCAAGTTAAAATACCAAGCCTTGGTTGTTCCGGAATGTCGTTTCATTACCTTGAAATCGCTGCGAAAGTTGATTAGCTTGGCAAAAGGCGGAGCGACTATCGTCATACACGGCAAATTGCCAACAGACGTTCCAGGATTTGGGGATTTAAAAAACCGCCAAAAAGAATTAGATAAGTTATTATCGAGTATCCGATTTACTCCTACAAAAGATCCAGGCATTCGTAAAGCAACAATGGGCCGGGGAAGCTTTTTAGTCAGTGATGATCTGGAAAAATTACTGAAAGTGAGGGGAGTTGTTCGAGAATCACTTGTTGATAAAGGATTACAGTTCATACGGCGAACTCATTCCGAAGGGTATCATTATTTTGTGACCAATCTGGGCAACGAAGTTTTGGATGAGTGGGTTCCGCTTGGGGTGAAGGCAAAATCCGTCGTCCTATTAGACCCAAGGTTTTCCGCGAAGAGCGGCCTGGCCTCTCTTCGCCAGGGCAAGGACGGTTTACCAGAGGTATATTTGCAGTTGTCGCCGGGACAGTCCTGTATTTTAAGGACTTTTTCGTCGCGGAGGATTACGGGACCCAAGTGGCAATATCTTGTGGAAGCCAATCCTGAAGATGGCCTGCCGATCGTGCAGCTTTCCGACTATGACCCCAGTGAGTCCACATTCAAATCGTTTCCGAAGGGATTTAACGAAATACAAGGCGTCACGATCAAGGAGGTTTCGACAGAATATCCCGGCCAGGAGGCAGAACGTCTGATTGACGGATCGGGCCTCAACGCCGACGGTTCTCACTCCCGAATTCAGAACACCATGTGGCTATCCGCACAGGCCGCTATTGCCGAGCAGTACGTTACGTTTGACTTAGGTGGTCCCTCCAATGTGGACGCCATGTTGATATGGAATTACAACGAGAATGAAACACGGCCGGTTATGGATCGCGGCGTGAAGGAAATGGAAGTTTTCGTGTCAGCCGATAACGCGACGTATAGAAAAGCGGGCCGTTTTTCTCTGGAGCAGGGACCGGGGACACGAGACGTAAACTTTTCTCAGCTATTCCCATTGGTTGCTCATAACATTAGATATGTCAAATTTGACATCAAGACAAACCGTAGCAACGAAGGTTTCGTAGGTCTATCTGAAGTTCGTTTTTCCGGGAAATCATTAATTCCCCAACTAAAACAAAAGTCAGAGAAATCCATACCGCGTATCGTTAATGCGAAAGGAACGTGGAAAGTAACGTTTATCGAGGGCGGACCGACTTTGCCGGAGGGATTTGAAACGGATACGTTGGCTTCCTGGACGACGCTCGGCGATGAGGGAGCAAAGGCATTTTCCGGGACGGCCCGTTATACAATCACTTTTGATATGCCGTCCATAGATGCGGAGGAATGGATTCTTGACCTCGGGCGGGTTTGCGAAAGCGCGCGTGTAAGTTGCAACGGGGAATATATAGCGGCTCTTTGGAGTCCTCCTTTCCGGATTTCGGTCGGTCGGGCACTTCACAAAGGGAGAAACACTCTTGCGGTGGAAGTAACGAATCTAATGGCGAATCGGATAGCGGACCTGGACCGTCGAAAGGTACCGTGGAAGAAATTCTATGACATTAATTTTGCCAGTATAAAATACGGACGTTTCGACGCGTCCGGCTGGCCGCCGAGGGACTCCGGTCTGCTCGGTCCAGTGCGGCTGATTCCGGCTTATGTGAACCCGGATTTCCTGCGTGAAGATGAGCGATAAGTTGTTGTACTATTATGTTGCAGATATTTTTTATATTTTTAATGTTCGCCAGAGTCAAAAGTCTCTATGCGCCCGATATCCGGAAACTGTAAGACCCGCTGCCCGTCGTAAATGTTATATATTCCTTACTTTCCGAGGCGGAGATAATTCCTTCAACCTCCCGGAGAAATTTTCCCTTTTGCCAAACCGCTTTTCCGCTTTCGGTGACGATGATATTCCGTAAGCCGATTTTAGGAACGCTGATTCTGGCTTGACTGTTGACAGGAATAGCAACCTCCATCGCAAGGGAATCATCGGTTCGTTTCCACGAGGAGGATACCATACCCCTGACCGTTCGGATGGAACCGGACGCATAGGTCAAATCACCCAGAATATGGGGTTTGATTTCAATCTGTCGAAAGCCAGGCGTCATATAACCAGGGCCATAGTAATCCGGCCCTTGGATACCTGCCAAGCCGCTGTAGAAGAATTCGTCTATAGTACAAAACATCTGCATGCAGCGTTCATCAATACCGAGGCCACCCCAGTTTTCCCATATGGTAGTTGCTCCTTGGCTAACCATATACCCCCAACCAGGATAGGTGGTCTTGGCAGTGACCTCGTACATAACGTTGCCGAATCCACGTTCGGTCAGCTCGCTCACCAAACAGTTTGTACCTATGTTGCCAGTATGGAGATGGCCGTCGTATTTCTCTACAATGTTTTTCACTATGTCCATTACCACACCATCTTCAGCGGCTTCGGGAACTATGCCAAGAGCTAGCGGGAAGAGATTGGAAGTCTGAGAACCCGTTGCGTACCGGTTGTTTTCCAGGTTGAGCCATTTTTTATTTATGGCGTCTTTGATATTATTCGCCAATTCGGCATAGCGCTTGGCTTCCTCGTCCTTTTTGAGAATTTTAGCGGTCTGTGAGACTATCGAAGCGTCACGATAATAATACCCCGTCCAAAGGAAAGAAGACGGCGTACCCTCGCGGTCTATGAATATTTCTTTGCCAGGCTGCGGCCCGGGTACCATATGGTCGCCGTAATAACCCTTGTTTATAAGATAGCCGTCTGCTGTGTCGGTCAGATGGTCCAGCCATTTCTTCATACTGTCGTAGTGCTCTTCGAGGATTCGATAATCATCATAATATTGATGCAGATACCAAACCACCAGTGGGTAATTACCGGCCCAGGCCGGATCACCCGTTGTCCGGCCCTTCCTGGGATAATTCGGCACAACATCAGGAATGACGCCGTCTGCGTGTTGAGCACACTTTGCATCATTAAGGTACTTAAGCCAAAACAGCGGCATATACTTTTTGACATAAAGGGTACCGAGGTTTTCGGGATCAAGCCAGCTCCAAGGTTCACGATGAAGACATTCCATAACAATTCCAAACAATACGTTCGTTAACGTCCAGACAACGTTTTTATGAATCTGATTGAACAGAGGATTGGAACAGCTAAAGTGACCGGACATATCAATCGAATTGTAAGTAACCCGGCCGATAAGGTCGTTTAGGGTAGGCTTACCGGGATACCCTTCGATCTGAACGTAGCGAACTGGATGGAACGTAAACCGCGGCTCATATACTTCACCAGCGGGGTCGCCTTTTAAAATGTAATAATCGGTCTCCATTGAACCATCATATGCCCACAATAATCCGCTATTATCCTTCGAAAGTAGCGGCGAATACTTAATGCTAACTTTAGTGCCCTTTGGCCCTTTCATTCGGAGCGTGGTCCAGCCGCCAAAGTACTGACCCAAATCATACACATACACATCCGGTTTCGGATTGGTAAGCCTAACGGGTTTGATTGTCTGATTTACCTTGATCGCCGGCATTAATTGTGACACCAACTTTCCACCCGGATGCTGCTTTATCATGGTATGGTCCCAGTCAGAATCATCATAGCCGGCATTTGTCCAGCCTGGTTTCTCCAGACGAGCGTCATAGGTTTCACCGCCCCATAGATCATTGCGAATGATCGGGCCGGTGGTATTTTTCCAACTATCATCACTGCTAACGCTCATACTACTACCGTCAAAAAACTCGATGTTCATCTGCATGAGTAATCGGGGCGAGTCTCCATATCTGCGGTTGCAATATGGCGGCGGCTCACTGTACCAACCGTTGCCCAGCATAACGCCAATTGCGTTTGCACCCACGGTTAGCATGTCGCTGACGTCATAGGTTTCATATAAGATGTATTTATCATAGTCAGTCGTAGCGGGATCGAGAACGTGGTCGCCGACTTTTTTACCATTGATATAAAGCTCATTCCAGCCGATGCCTGAAATATAAACCCTTGCGCGCTCGATTTTCTTAGAAACGCTAAACTCCTTGCGCAACAACGGCGAAGGCGGGATGGTTAATGTACCTACTACCTTGCCATTGGCGCCATCGACGCTGTTATTAAGATTGCCGTCCAGTTTCCACCAACCAATAAGATTAGCATGGTCATCCGTACCGCTTGCCATTGCTTTTATTCGTCCTGCTGACAAGGCACAATCGTAGATACGTACATCATCGATGCCGCCGGTAAAAAATCCGCTTCTACCCATGTTGGAACCTATATAAGCAGGGCTGGAACCGCCTGTATTCAGCAAACCGCCGACCGCTTTGCTTCCTATTTCTGTACCATCAAGATAAATCCTCTTACATGAGCCATCGTAAGTAGCCGCTACCCAATGCCATTTTGCATCGTTAAAAATACCTGTCGGTAACTTTGCACTATCCTCCGTATAGCTGCCGGCTATGCTCAATCCCAAATATATCGTATCTGTATCGAGTGCAAGAAGTTGCAGACCGTCATTCGTATTGCGGTCGTCTTTTCTATAGATGTGTTGCCAATCGTCTGTGAGCTTGACCGGTTTTATCCAGGCACTGATGCTAATTTGGTTTGCGGGCTTCAGTCTCGCATAGTGCTCTATCTCCACGGCTTCACTATTTCCGTTTAAATGGACCGCTTGTCCAAACCGGCTATCAACGTAGCTAAGGGTAGCCTCGGGCCCTTTCATGCCAATCCACTTGCCCTGCCAGTCGCTTTCAGAAAGCAGCCCCATTTCAAACGTAGCCGCCTCGCTCCAGTTCGAAGCCCGACCATTTTTACCCCATACGCGTACCTTCCAGTAACATTTTTCACCGCTCGATAACGCTGTACCTTCATAGGGGACATTTACCGATTTATCGGTGTTGACTTTTCCGCTATCCCATTTATCTGTTGCGCCCGGCTCGAGCTTCTGCGCGTTGCTTGCAACGAGGATTCGATAAGCGGACTGCATCTGTTCTCGCTGATTGGATTCCAGGATCCAGCTAAATCGCGGCGCCGGAGTTTCGATCCCCAAGGGATTCTGTGCATATTCACAACTCAATTCCTTTATGGTGATTACTACATTGGCTTCCTGATCCGCCCAGCAAAACTGCTGCCAGCAAACTTCCATCCCGATGACTACCATTGCCATCAAGAAAAACATCATGAATCGTTTCATTGCTTTTACCTTTCTGTGGTATAAATTCACCTTTGACCTTGCAACCGAAACCTATAGGATCCCGAACCGGTTTCAAACATTACGTAATCTTCCGTTTCATTTCCTTTAGTGATTCCTGATATCCCCGGAATGAATGTACCGTTTTTCCAAACCGCCTTTTCGCTTTCGGTAACAGTGACATTTTGTAAACCTATTTTAGGAACGCTGATTCTGGCTTGACTGTTGACAGGAATAGCAACCTCCAACGTGAGGGAATCATCGGTTCGTTTCCACGAGGCAGATATCATGCCCCGTACCGTGCGGATAAAACCGGACGCATAGGTCAAATCACCGAGAACATAAGGCTTGATTTGAATGTAACGAAATCCGGGGGGCATATAACCGGGTCCGTAGTAATCCGGCGCTTGGATACCGGCCAGGTAATTGTAGAAAAAGCCATCAATCGTTGCGAACATGACCATACTTTCCTCCCGTTTTCTCTTGCTCGTCTTCCACTCTCTTCCCCAAGCCTCCCAGATTGT
Source organism: uncultured Pirellulales bacterium (assembly GCA_964574885.1). Taxonomy (GTDB): domain Bacteria; phylum Planctomycetota; class Phycisphaerae; order Sedimentisphaerales; family SM23-30; genus JAFGFX01. Next base: position 3,824 of record CAZNQT010000100.1, on the reverse strand, counting down.
CGTGGCGCCCTGCTCGATCATATAGCCCCAACCCGGATAGGTAGTCCGGGTAGCCGCCGAATACATGGCCTCTCCACCTCCATGTGCAGTCAGTGCATCTATCAAGGCGTTGGTACCGATGTTGCCGGTGTGGAGGTGGCCATTATATTTTTTCATAATATTTTCGACTATATTTCTCACCACGCCGGTTTTATTTTCCTCGGGAACGATTCCAAGAGCCAAGGGGAAAAGGTTGGAAGTTTGAGAACCGACAGCGTACTGGCTGGTCTGGCGGTTCAACCATTTAGTATTAATAGCCGTCTTAATGCTTTCCGCCAACTTTGCATAGTGTTCGGCGTCATCGGATTGGCCCAGGATTTTGGCGATGTGCGCGAGAATTAAACCGTTACGGTAGTAATAACCCGTTTGGCATAAATCTCGAGGTGTCTGGCGCGACATAAATTCCTCTTTACCCGGTTCGGGACCGGGTACCATGTGATCGCCGAAACTGTCGGCATTGATAATATGGTCATCCGCCTTGGAAGTAAGGTAGTCAACCCAGGCCTTGATGGTAGAATAATGCTCTTGAAGAATACGTCGGTCGTCATAATACTGATAGACGTACCAGACAAGTATCGGATAATTACCGGAATAAGCGACGTGACCGACACCGGTATGACGGTAATCAGGAGCCGTAAAAGGAATCATACCGTTTATTCCATCCAGGCTGATATCTCTCAGCCACTTCGTCCAGAACAGTGGCATATTTTTCCTGGTATAAAGGTTCCCCATATTCTCCGGACAAATAAATGCCCCCGGCTCGCGGTGCAGACTGTCCAGCGGTAAACCATACAACTCATTCGTCAATGTCCAAACGGCAATTCGATGTACCTGATTCAGCAACGCATTGGAACACTCGAAGTCCCCGGACATATCCGCGGAAGTATAGACCACTCGGCCCTCTATATCATTGATGGTCGGAACTCCGGGATACCCCTCGATTTGGACGTATCGTGTAGGATGAAAAGTAAATTTCGGCTCATAGGTCTCGCCCTGTGGATCGCCCTTTACGATGTAATAATCTGTTTCCATAATCCCGGGGAAGGCTTCCTTGTTTATTAAGCCGGTATCCGCATAAATCCGGGAAGAATGTTTGATCGTAATCTTGGTCCCGCGAGGCCCTTTGACATGCATTCTGGCCCAGCCCCCGAAATGCTGTCCCAGGTCGTACACGTAGATACCCGGCTGCGGATGGGTCAGCTTTATCGGCTTGAGCGTTTGGTTCACTTTGATGGCCGGCATCAACTGGGACTCCATCTTTCCCCCCGGTGGTTCCTTGATCACAACCGGCGCCCAGGTCGAGTCATCGTAGCCGGCTTCGGTCCAGCCTTCTTTTTCCAAGCGGGCATCATAGACTTCTCCTCCCACAATGTTATTGCTTGTGATGGGACCGTCGCTTGCCTTCCAGGTACGGTCGCTATTGATACTCGTGGTGCTCCCATCAGCACACTCCACGTTCATCTGCAGGAGCAATTTCGGTGATTCACCATAGGTGTGGATAACGTCGGTAAAACCCGCGATGGGTCGTTGGCTATAAAAACCGTTCCCTAACATAACGCCGATGACATTTCGACCCTTTTTCAGTAAATCCGTTACGTCGTAGGTTACATAAAATACGCGTTTATCATAACTTGTCCAGGCCGGATCAAGGACATGGTCGCCGACTTTCTTACCATTCAGATACAATTCATACCATCCCAGGCCCGACAGATACATCATGGCACGCTTAATTTCTCCGACTGTTTTAAATTCTTTGCGTAAAAGCGGTGAACCGGTGTCAAGCGTTCCAACTTTTATCCCTTTGCTATGTTCGTCGCCGGCGCTATTGGTAAGGTCCCCGTCCATCTTCCAATAGCCGACCCTATCCGTCTCTATCTCGCCACTCCCCTTGGCTAACGCCCGAATCTCCTCCGGCGATAAAGCCCGCCGGTAAACGCGTACATCGTCGATACCCCCTTGAAAGAAATTACGATTACCGGCGGTAGCCCCTAGATAAATGGTGGGTGACAACGTAGTGGCCAGGACGCCGGTGGCAGGCTCCCATGCCTTTTCCACACCATCCACATAAATCTTCTTGACCGAGCCGTCATACGTAGCGGTAATCAGATGCCATTGCCCATCCGTTAGTCGGTGGTCCAGCGGGGCCGACAACTCCCGATAGTTTTCCGCTGCGGTACCGCCTCCTAACGATAATCCAAAATAGAGATTTCCCTCTCCGAGGGAAAAAAGATGATGGGGCGCTTGGGACCCGACATCGGCCTGGGACCGGTAGATTTCCCGCCAAGTCCCGCTGATATCGTCCGGTTTAATCCAAAGACTGAGGGTAATCTGTTCTGCCGGAAACAAACTTGCCGCGTATGGTATCTTTATACATTCACTTTTTCCATTTAACTGGATTGCCTGTTCGAATCTGCCAACCTTATAATTCGATTCTCTATCCGAGGTATCTCGACCGATCCACTTGCCCTGCCAATCGCTTTCTTTCAGCAGTCCTATCGTAAATGTCGCTGGTTTACTCCATGTGGATGACTTGCCGTTTTTATCCCACACTCGTACTTTCCAGAAGTATTTTTCACCACTCGATAACACTTTGCCTTCGTAGGGAACATTTACCGATTTATCGGAGTTGACTTTTCCACTGTCCCATTTATCGGCTATGTCCGGATTGATCTTCTGCGTACTGCTGGCCACTAGGATTCGGTACGCGGTCTGCATTTGACCTCGCTGATTTGATTCCAGGATCCAGCTAAATCGCGGGGCAGGGGTATCTATCCCCAAAGGATTTTTTGCATATTCACAACGTAATACCTTTATAGTGATTGCCCCATTATCAGCCGGCCCTGCCAGGCAAGACGGCTGTCGGCAAACATCCGCCCCGACGGCTACCATTCCCATCAAGAGAGACATCGCGTATCGTTTCATTATCCGTACCCTTCTGTAACGCAAATTCACCTTTGTTCCTTTAACACAAACGTATAGGATCCTGAACCGGTTTCAAACATTACGTAATCATTCGTATCGCTTCCCTGAGTAATGCCCGAAATCCCTCGAATGAATGTACCGTTTTTCCAGACCGCCTTACCGCTTTCGGTAACGGTGACATTTCTAAAGCCTATTTTAGGAACGCTGACTCTGGCTTGACTGTTGACAGGAATAGCAACCTCCAACGTGAGGGAATCATCGGTCCGTTTCCATGATGAAGACACCATACCTCTGACCGTCTTGATGGAACCGGAAGCCCAAGTTAAATCACCAAGAACCTGAGGCTTAATCTCAATCTGTTGAAATCCGGGACTCATAAATCCGGGGCCGTAGTAATCCGGTCCTTTGATGCCGGCCAGATCATTATAGAAAAATTCCTCTATAGTAACCCACATAATCATACTATCGGCCCGTTTCCTGTTGCTGTTGTGCCAGTATCTTCCCCACGCCTCCCAGATTGTCGTAGCTCCATGCTCTACCATATATCCCCATCCGGGGTAAGTCGTCTTCGTGGCAATTTCATACATAAGCTCTCCGCATCCAAATTCGGGTAGCACGTCTATTAAGCAATTTGTACCGATATTGCCGGTGTGCAGATGGCCCTTGCATTGTTCTACGATATTCTTTACCACATTTTTCACCACGCTTTCCTGCTTATCCTTTGGCACTATACCCAGCGCCAGGGCAAAGAGATTGGAGGTCTGGGAACCGGTGGCGTAGTTATAGGTATCTGGATTAAACCATTTTTTATTAAGAGCCCCTAACAAAATGCGTTCACTAAAACCCGATGACAAATTATAACA